>CALERM010000184.1 GCA_937907715.1 uncultured Clostridia bacterium | reverse complement strand
GATTTTTCGTCAAGGCAAGGTTTGGAAAGCGAAGGAATACTTTGTGTACCCGCAAAGGGCATGCCCGCATCCGTATGGCTCCTTTGTCGCCAACGGCTGCGACATATTTCTCGCTTTTCAAGCCGCCGCATTGGCGGAAAAGATCCGTCGAGACTCGCAGACGCAAGTGCGCGGCGCTGCCTTATTTTCTCCAAGGCTTCGCTGCCGGCGCGGCGAGGCCTTGAAGCCTGTTCTGCGCTGCCGGCGCGGCGGGGCATATATTATAGAAGGAGGCTCCCATGACTTTTTTTGAGACAATAGGAAAAATCATCGAGCGCTATTCCAGCTTCTTTGCGCAGGGCGTTGTGAACACCCTGATCATTGCGGCGTTCTCCGTTCTGCTCGGTACGATTCTGGGCACGCTGATGGCGACCATGCGCATGGGAAAAATCCTGCCGTTAAAGTGGCTGGCGGTGGCATACATCGAGTTCATCCGCGGCACGCCCCTGATGGTGCAGCTGATGTTCATCTTCTACGGGCTTCCCATGATCGGCGTCAAAATCCCCGATATTTCGTGGATTCCCAATTTCTCGCGCTTTGCCGCGGGCATTGTCGCCATGAGCATGAACAGCTGCGCGTATGTCGCAGAGGTTATCCGCTCAGGCATTCAGGCGGTCGACTACGGTCAGACCGAGGCGGCGCGCAGCGTGGGCTTCTCGTCCGGCGAGGCGATGCGCCTGGTCGTGCTGCCGCAGGCAATCAAGAACATCCTGCCTGCGCTCGGCAATGAATTTGTGACGGTCATCAAGGAGTCTTCCATTGTTTCCGTCATCGGCATCGCGGACCTCATGTTCCGCACGAACGACGTCATCGCGCTGAGCTACAAGAGCCTCGAGTGCCTTGCCGTGGCGGCGCTCATCTACTTCGTTCTCACGTTCATCAGCAGCCGTCTGGTATCGCTTGCAGAAAGGAAGCTGTCGCATGGAAAATAAGCAG
The DNA here is from genome assembly GCA_937907715.1 of uncultured Clostridia bacterium. Classification (GTDB taxonomy): domain Bacteria; phylum Bacillota; class Clostridia; order Oscillospirales; family Oscillospiraceae; genus CAG-170. Next base: position 3,026 of record CALERM010000184.1, on the reverse strand, counting down.
ACTATGATCGAGGTCCAGAACCTCTGGAAGAGCTTCCACAAGCTGGAGGTTCTCAAGGATATCAGCACGACGTTCTATAAAAATGAGGTTGTCTCCATCATCGGTCCCTCCGGCGGCGGCAAGTCGACGTTTTTGCGGTGCCTGAACCTGCTGGAAAAGCCGACCTCCGGACACATCGTCTTTGACGGCGTCGACATCTGCGACCGCCATCAGAACAAGAATATCGATCTGCATCGGCAGAAGATGGGCATGGTGTTCCAGCAGTTCAATCTGTTCAACAACATGAACGTCATGAAAAACCTCACGGTCGCCCCGATGCGCATCAAGAAGATGCCGAAGGAGCAGGCGGAGGAAAAGGCGGTGGAGCTGCTGCGCAAGGTCGGGCTTGCCGATCGCGCCGAGGCATATCCCAGCCAGCTCTCCGGCGGACAGAAGCAGAGAATTGCCATCGTTCGTTCCCTCATGATGGACCCCGAGGTCATGCTCTTCGACGAGCCGACCAGCGCGCTCGACCCCGAGATGATCGGCGAGGTGCTCGACGTCATGAAGGCGCTTGCCGCCGACGGCATGACCATGATCGTCGTCACGCATGAGATGCGCTTTGCCCGCGAGGTCGCAGCGCGGACCATCTTCCTTGCCGACGGCAAAATCGAGGAGGACAAGCCCTCGCACGAGCTGTTTGACCACCCCGAAAGCCCGCGTCTGGTCACGTTCCTGCAAAAGGTCCTTTGATTGCACAAACTATGCGCCGCATCCGTCATTTCCTTTTGATGGATGCGGCTTTTTCGTTAAAATGCTGTGAAAACAACAGCTTCCCACTTGACGAAACATCTGATTTGTGCTATCTTATGCATGAAAATTGATATGGGCAGCGAACAAATAACAACGCTGTCCGGGTCGGATGACAGTTCCGGGAGAGTCCGCAGGCGCGGCGCCGAAGGGGAATCGCAAAAGCTCTCAGGCAGAAGGACCGGAACCGGACGACACTCTGCAAAGTGCGAAAGCCCGCACGCCGACGGTGCAACCGGAACCCCGGGAATCTCTCAGGCAGATTACAGAGGCGCAAAACTTCAATCGAAGTTTTGCGCCCTTTTTATGCCCATTTCCTGAAAGCCGTGCGGGCGGCAGGCGGGACCTGCCGCCGCTTCATAATATGATTTGGAGGATTGAATGATGGAAAAGAAAACCCCTTTGTACGAATCGCATGTCGCGCTGGGCGCGAAGATGGTGGAGTTCGGCGGCTTTTTAATGCCGGTGCAGTATCCGACGGGCATTCTCGCCGAGCATATGGCGGTGCGCGAAAAGGCAGGTCTTTTTGATGTGTCGCACATGGGAGAGCTGGTCTTCCATGGCGAGGATGCCCTTGCCAACATCCAGCGCCTTGTCACGACCGATATTTCCAAAATGCTCGACGGCGGTATGCGCTACGGCATGTTCTGCAACGACGAGGGCGGCGTGGTCGATGATCTGATCGTCTACCGCATGGCGCAGGACGATTACCTGATCGTCGTCAACGCCGGCAACCGCGACAAGGACGCGGCGTGGGTCGAGTCGCACCTGTCCGGTCACCCCGGCTATCATGACGCGGGCAACGAGTTTGGGCAGATCGCGGTGCAGGGTCCTGTGTCGAAGGAGATTCTGGTGAAGCTTTGCGACGAGGCGGCGCTTCCTGTCAAGTACTATTCATTCACGAAAGCAAGCCTCACCTGGAACGGACGCAGCGCGGAAACCTATGTCTCGCGTTCGGGCTACACCGGCTCTTTTGGCTATGAGATTCTTTGCAGGACGGAGGACACCGTCTGGCTGTGGAACGCGCTTCTGGAGGCTGGCAGGGAGTTTGGACTCATTCCCTGCGGACTGGGCGCGCGCGATACGCTGCGTCTGGAAGCGGCGATGCCGCTCTACGGGCATGAGCTGACCGACGATATCACCCCCAAAATGGCGGGGCTTCCCTGCAAGCTCGACGGCAAGGACTTCATCGGTCATGACGCGCTGGTAAAGCGCGGCGCGCCGGAGGTCAGGCGCGTGGGTCTCAGGGGCGTCGGGCGCGGCATCGTGCGCGAGCATTGCGGTCTCTACGCCGCACCGGACGGCGAGAAGATCGGCTGGACGTCTTCGGGTACGTTCGCACCGTATCTCGGCTGCTGCGTCGCGATGGGCTATGTGCCGGTCGAAGACGCCGAGATCGGCAAGCATGTCTATGCCGATGTGCGCGGGCGCAAGATCGAGATGGAGATTGTTCCGACGCCGTTCTACAGGCGTTGAGCAGTTGGATTTCGAGAACCTCGGCGTGCTTTGTTGATATTTAACAAAAATATATATTTGTTTTTGTTTATTTCGTATATTATCGAGCTTGCTTTTTTTCATCCGATGGCGTATACTGCGCGCAGAGTGAAAAAAGAAATCAAACAGAAACATACATGGGAGGTTATGTTATGAAACTGCAAAACATCCACGAGGTAGAAGATTTCCGGAAGGTTATCCATCAGTGCAAGGACGATGTGTTCCTCAAGAGCCAGGAGGGCGATGTGTTTAACCTCAAGAGTGCCATGAGCGAGTATGTCGCGCTGGGGCGTCTGCTCAGCGAGCAGGGCGACAGTCTGGAGCTGTTTGCCAGCAGCCGCGAGGACGAGGGTCTGCTGCTTTCCTTCCTCGCAAAGCTTGACAGGGAGAACAAGGAGTCTGAACAAGCGAAAGCTTCCAAATAAATCGGTACCCCTCTTTTCCGGGCTGCGTCCGATTCGGCGCAGTCCGGTTTTTCATGCAAAAGCGCCCCGACCGTCAGGTCGGGGCGCTCAGCGTGTCAAAAAAGTCTTTTTGACACGCTGCGGCAGTTTTTCAAACTTCAGAAAAGTTTGAAAAACTGGTTGATTGAACGCGAAAGACACCCCTGATGGGTTTCTTTCACACTATCTTCCTTTCCGAAATCATCGGTCCGGAAGGTTTTTCGACAGACTGGGCGCCCCGACCCTCAGGTCGGGGCGCTTTGCCGTTATTCCAGAATCAGATCATTTTCGTGCGGCTCT
>CALERM010000183.1 GCA_937907715.1 uncultured Clostridia bacterium | reverse complement strand
GTAACGATAATAGCCTGCATAGTCATTTGCACCTACCTTTTTTGTAGACTCGCTCGGAAGGCGTGGGCATCGCCCAGCTTCAGCCTCTTTGATGCGGCTTAGAAATTATACCATCTGGAAAAACGCTTGTCAAACATTTTTTTGGATTTTCAAAAGAAAAGCCGGATGTTTCCCGCTCTTTTTCGCCCGCTCAGTCCAGATGGCGCACCGGCGCGCAAATCTCCCCGAGACACTCGCCCGCCTCCATGGAAAGATCGCTTACCCGCGACAGATCCGCGAGCGTCAAAAAACCGACCAGCCCGCCCTGCCCGGTCACCGGCAGGCGCCGGACCTGCTCGCGCGCCATAACCCGCGCCGCCAGATTCACATCCATATTCTCCGGCACGCTCACAAGCCGCCTGGTCATCACGCTCCCCACGCGCACGCTGCCGGGCGCTTTGTCCGCCGCCATACACCGGACGACCAGGTCCCGGTCCGTCACCATGCCGGACAGGCTTCCGTCAAAGCGCCGCACAGGGAGGCTCCCCAGATTGTAGCGCGCCATGAGCCTTGCCGCGACGTCGGCGCTTTCATATTCCCCGACGCAAATCACATTTTTCGTCATACAGTCCCTGACCTTCATACGTACCTCCACAAGTAAAATGGCTCCGGCAGCAGTGCTGCCGGAGCCTTGCTTATGGAAATTGTACCCGGAACGCGGAGATGTAAACCTGAGGCAGCACTGCATAATTGTGTCTTCGAGCCTCGCCGGATCTTTTCCGCCAATTCTGCGGTGTTGCCTTTACTTTGCCTGAAGCTTGCGGTCGATGGCTTCCGCAGCCTTCTTGCCCGCGCCCATGGCGAGGATGACGGTCGCAGCGCCCGTGACGGCGTCGCCGCCGGCAAAGACGTTCTCGCGCGTGGACATCTCGTTCTCGTCGACGATGATGCCGCCCTTCTTATTGGTCTCGAGACCCGGGGTCGTCGAGCGGATCAGCGGATTCGGGGAGGTGCCGAGGGCCATGATGACCGTGTCGACATCCAGGACAAATTCGCTGCCCTCGACCGGAATCGGACGGCGGCGACCGGAAGCGTCGGGCTCGCCGAGCTCCATCCGGATGCACTTCATGCCGTTGACTCTGCCGTCCTCGCCGCCGAGAATCTCAACGGGATTTGTGAGGGTCATAAATTCGATGCCCTCTTCCTTGGCGTGGTGCTGCTCTTCGAGTCTCGCAGGCATTTCCGCCTCGCCGCGGCGATAGACGATATAGACCTTCTCAGCTCCCATACGCTTTGCGCAGCGCGCCGCATCCATTGCGACGTTGCCGCCGCCGACGATGGCAGCTGCCTTGGAGTGCAGAATCGGGGTGTCGTACTCTTCCTTATACGCCTTCATGAGGTTGATACGGGTGAGGTATTCATTTGCCGAGCAGACGCCCTTGAGGGCTTCACCCGGAATGTGCATGAACATCGGAAGACCTGCGCCGGAGCCGACGAAGACCGCCTTGAAGCCCAGCTCGTCGAACAGCTCGTCGATCGAAAGCACCTTGCCGATGACCATGTCGGTCATGACCGTAACGCCCTGCGCCTTGAGCTTTTCGACCTCGTTTGCAACAATTGCCTTCGGCAGACGGAACTCGGGGATGCCGTAGACCAGAACGCCGCCGGCGGTGTGCAGCGCCTCAAACAGGGACACCTGATAGCCCTTCTTGGCAAGCAGAGACGCACAGGTCAGGCCGGACGGGCCGGAGCCGACGACCGCGACCTTCAGACCGTTGGACTCGGCCTTCTTCGGCATGGCGTTGACGTTCTCGCGGTACCAGTCGGCGACAAAGCGCTCGAGACGGCCGATGGCGACCGGCTCGCCCTTGTTGCCGCGGACGCACTTGGACTCGCACTGCGTCTCCTGCGGACATACACGGCCGGACAGGGCGGGCAGCGAGTTGGTATCGGTGATGATCTCATAGGCCTTTTCGAAGTTGCCTTCGGCGACCTCATGGATGAACTCGGGAATATGAATATTGACCGGGCAGCCCTCGACACAGTGCGGCTTCTTGCACTGCAGGCAGCGCTTGGCCTCATTGATGGCCATTTCGGCGGTATAGCCCAGGGTGACTTCCTTGAAATTCTTGTTGCGGACGTTCGGGTCCTGCTCCGGCATCGGAGTCTTGGTAGCCTGCATATTAGCCATGATTGTTCCCTCCCCTTACTTGATGAGCTCTTCGCCCATCTTCTGGATGCGGCAGATATGAGTCTTGCGCTCTTCTGCTTCTCTGTCACGATAGACGCTGTTGCGGCTCATGAGTTCGTCGTAATCGACCTTGTGGCCGTCAAAGTCCGGGCCGTCAACGCAGGCGAATTTGACTTCGCCGCCGACTGTGACACGACAGCCGCCGCACATACCGGTGCCGTCGACCATGATGGGGTTCAGCGAGACGACGGTCTTGACGCCGAAGGGCTCGGTGGTCTTGGAGACGAATTTCATCATCGGGATCGGGCCGATGGCCAGCACCTCGTCATACTGCGTGCCGGCCTCCAGCAGCTGCTGGAGCTTGACGGTGACGAAGCCGTGCTCGCCGTAGCTGCCGTCGTCGGTCATGAGATACAGATGGTCGCACGCGGCCTTGAACTCGTCTTCCAGAATGACGATGTCCTTGTTCCGGAAGCCGATGATGACGTCGACCTCGACGCCCGCTTCCTTAAAGGCCTTTGCAGACGGATACGCGATCGCGCAGCCGACGCCGCCGCCGACGACGCAAACGCGCTTTTTGCCCTCAACGTCGGTGGGCTTGCCGAGCGGGCCGACGAAGTCCTGAATGTAATCGCCCTCGTTCATGCTGCCGAGAAGCTCGGTGGACAGACCGACCTTCTGGAAGATGATGGCAACGGTCCCCTTTTCGCGGTCGTAGCCGGCGATCGTCAGCGGCACGCGCTCAGACTTGTCGTCCACACGGAAAATGATGAACTGACCGGCCTTGGCCTTCCTGGCGACGAACGGAGCTTCGATCTCCATGTACGTCACCGCGGAATTGAGTTCCTTTTTGCACACAATTTTGTACATCTTTTTTCATCCCTTCAAAGAATCATACTTTTCCTTCTAGGGCTGCACCGCATGATTTGGCAAGAAGCCTCGGCGAGAGATTTTTTGTCAAGGCAAGGTTCGGAAAACGAAGGAATACTGTATGTATTTCTCGTTTTTCGAACCGAAGAATTGGCGAAAAAGATCCGCCGAGGTTCGAAGACACAATTGTGCGGTGTTGCCCTTGGAAAAGTCCCATACGGTTCCCTATTATAACACGCAGCCTGTCATCTTGCAAACCCTATTCGATGTATTTTTACGGATTTGCGATGACAATATTCCCCTTCCGTACCATCCGCCATGAAAATTCCCCTGCAAGCTCACCTGCACGGACGCTTTCGCTGTGAGAAAGCAGCCCGCACGCATGCGCCAGCAGCCCCAGAAGCTGTTCGGGCGTATACCGCCTGCGCAGCGCTCCCATGTCCAGATCCTTTTCGCGCTTCGATAGCCGCCGCCCATCCGGCGCCACCAGCAGCGGCACATGATAATAGCTGGGCTCGGGGAAACCCAGCTGCCGCTGAAGCCAGATCTGGCGCGGCGTGGAAGACAGAAGGTCGCTCCCACGGACCACCTGTGTCACGCCCGCCTGCGCATCGTCGGTCACAACCGCCAGCTGATAGGCATACACGCCGTCTGCGCGCCGGATGATAAAATCACCACAGCCGCGCGCCAGATTCTGCGTATAAATTCCTTGCAGACCATCGGTAAAGGAAACGTCTTCGTCCGGAACTGCCACGCGCCAGCACGGCGCTTTCGTTTTTGCCGCGCGCTGGGCGTCCGTCAGGTTTCGGCAGGTTCCGGCATACAGCAGCGTCCCGTCCGAGGCATGGGGCGCGGACGCGGCGTGCACCTCCCCGCGCGAGCAGTAGCAAGGGTAGACGAGGCGCTTTTCCTCCAGCCGCGAGAACATCCCGCGGTATGCCTCCGACCGCAGACTCTGCGGCGTCTGCTCCTCGTCCCAGGTAAGACCCAGCCATTCGAGATCGCGCTTGAGCTGATCGGCATATTCCGGTCGGCACCGGTCCGGATCCAGATCCTCGATGCGAAGCACGAGCCTTCCGCCGCAGCTTCGGATCGACAGCCACGCAAGCATTGCCGAAAATACGTTTCCCAGATGCATTCTGCCGCTGGGGCTTGGCGCAAAGCGCCCGATTTGTTCCATTGCAATCCTCCTTTCCGTCTGCCGCACCTTGCTGCCGGCGCGGAGTATCGGGCGCAGCTGCATCGCAAGACTATGCAAAAATACCCAGGCGCTCGGGTGTGCGCGTGGGCATGGGAATTGCTGCTTATAAGGCAAATCTCCGGCGGTATTCCTCGTAATAGCGCTCGTATGCCGCCGACTTCATCGCCTTGACGCTGTTGAGGTATTCGTGCGTATCGAAAGAGTCCGCCTCCAGCTCGATCATGGCGACGGCAATATTCGAGCAGTGGTCCGCCACACGCTCATAGTTGGTGAGCAGATCGTTGAATACAAAGCCCTGGCTGAGCGTACACGTACCCTTCTGCAGCCGGTCGACATGGTGCAGCTTCATCTCGTCGCACAGCGCGTCAATCAGCTCCTCCAGCGGCTCGACGCGCTTGGCAAGCTCCAGATCTTCAATGATGAACGCACGGATGGCGTTGTGCAGAATCTCGCGCAGCGCGCTCGTCAGCACCGAAAGCTCATGGCGCGCGTCGCCGGAAAATGTAATGCCCTTCTGGCTGATTTCCTGCGCCGCCTCGGCGACGTTGAGCGCATGGTCGGAAATTCGCTCAAAATCGGAGATCGTGTGCAGAAACTTCGACACGTCCGCGCTCTGCCGGCTCGACAGCTCGCGTCCGGTGAGCTTTACAAGATATGTGCCCAGGATATCCTCATAGCGGTCGATGACGCCCTCCATACGCTGGACCTCGGCGAAATCCTCGTCCGTATAGTTGTCCAGCAGCGCCAGCGCGCCCGAGAAATTCAGCTCGGCGTCCGCCGCCATGGAATTGATGGTAATGCGGCTCTGCTCGATGGCAAGCGCCGGGTGCTGCAGAAAGCGCTCCTCGAGATGCATCGCAGCAGGCTCGTTTGCCGGCTTCTGCTCGCCCTTGTCCTTGACCAGGGCGTTGACAACCGCCTCAATGACATCGGTAAACGGCAGCAGAATCACGACCTTCACAAACCGGAAGAGCGTGTTGACGAAGGCGATCGAGACGCTCGTCATCGGCATATTCAGAAATGAAAACCGGAACACGGCGTTTGCCAGATAAAACGCCGCCGCCCAGAACACGACGCCTGCGACCTCGACGACGAGATAGACCGTCGCCGTGCGCTTGCCGTCGACATTCGCGCCGACTGCGGACAAAAGCACCGGCATCGCCGCACCGATGGCAATGCCCATGATGATGGGAAGGGCAATGGAAAAATCGATCACGCCTGTCGACGCCAGCGCCTGCAGAATACCGACAGCCGCCGACGCGCTCTGCAGCACGCAGGTAAAAAGCGTGCCGAACAGGATGCCGAGCATCGGATTGGAGAACGAGGTCAGAATGCGCAGGAACACCGGCTCGTCACGCAGCGGAGACACCGCCGCCGACATCGTCGACATGCCGAACATCAGAACGGCAAAGCCCATGAGAATATCGCCGACATGCTGCCTGGTCTGGTTTTTGGAGAACATGCGAAGCAGAATGCCGGTCACAGAGATGATGCCCGTGAGCGTCGCCGTGGAAAACAGGTCCACCCAGCCGCCGCTTCCGCCGAGATCGGAAAGACAGATGATCCAGCCCGTGATGCTGGTGCCGAGAATGGCGCCCATGACGATGCTGATTGCCTGGCGCACGCGCATCATGCCCGCGTTGACAAAGCCGACGACCATCACGCTCGTCGCCGACGACGACTGAATGACCGCCGTCACCGCCGTGCCAAGCAGGAAGCCCTTGAGCGGCTTACCGGTCAGCTGATACAAAATCACCTCGAGCTTATTGCCCGCAACCTTTTTGAGCCCCTCTCCCATCAGCGACATGCCAAACAGGAACAGCGCAATGCCGCTGAGCAGGGAAATCAAATTCGAAATACTCATGTCTGGCTCCATATCCATAGAATCACAAATTTAATATAAGTGCCTTACGTTAAATGTTTCAGCAATTGAATGTTAAATCTACATTAAATCTTTGTGTATCCATGGATTTTATGCGAATTCTACGTTAAAATTTGACACAGAAACGATGAAACGGGAGGAAACGGCGTGATTTATTTTCTCGAAGACGACGACAGCATCCGAAAGCTTGTGATCTACGGGCTGGAAAGCCAGGGCTTTGAGGCGGAGGGCTTTTCGCTGCCGTCCGCGTTCTGGCGGGCAATGGAGCAGAAAGCGGCGGAGCTGGTGCTGCTGGACATCATGCTCCCGGAGGAAGACGGTCTGCAGATTTTGAAGAAGCTGCGCGCCGCACCGGAGACGAGGCGGCTGCCCGTCATTCTGCTCACGGCGAAAAACTCGGAGTTTGACCGGGTGATCGGGCTGGACAACGGCGCGGACGATTTTATCTCGAAGCCGTTCAGCATGCTCGAGCTGATTGCGCGCATCCGCGCCGTTCTGCGGCGCTCACAGCCCGCACAGTCCGTGCGCGAGTACCGCCTCGGCCCGCTCTATGTCTGCCCTGAACAGCACATTGTGCGGGTTGACGGGCAGGACGTGACGCTGACCAACAAGGAGTTTGAGCTTTTGTGCCTGCTTCTGGACAATCAGGGACTCGTTCTCACCCGGCAGGTGCTGATGGACCGGGTCTGGGGCTTTGAGGCGGAGCGCGAAAACCGGACGCTGGACGTCCACATCCGCACGCTTCGCGTCAAGCTCGGCGCGGCTGGCGGTCTCATTGAGACGATTCGCGGCGTGGGCTATAAGCTGGGGTCCGGCACATGACGGGGAAAATCCTGCGCATTTCGTATCTCGTCGCCATCTCGGCGCTGCTGGCAAGCGCGCTGCTGTTTTTCGGCGTCATGTACCGCGACTATGAAGACGGCGCGTTTGCCCGCCTGCGCGCAGAAGCGGCGGCAATTTCCCGAGGGTTGGACGCCGCAGGCAGCGATTATTTTGACGGCTTCTCGCCGGACGACCGCGTGACGTGGGTTGCCGCAGACGGAACCGTCCTCTATGACAGCGCCGCACCGGCGCAGCTTCTGGACAGCCACGCCGGACGCGAGGAGATCGACCAGGCGCTGCAAACCGGCGAGGCGCAGACCTCGCGCTATTCCCAGACGCTGTTGCAGCGCACGTTTTATTATGCAAAGCTTCTGGAGGGCGGCACCGTCCTGCGCGTCTCGTGTACGCAGAACTCGCTTCCGGCAATGATTCTCATGCTGCTCACGCCGTTCTTGTGGGTGGCAGCGCTGGTGCTGATTCTCTGCGGCGTGCTGTCTTACCGGCTGGCGCGGCAGATCACAAAGCCCCTGAACGCCATCAACCCCGACAATCCTGCGCCGCTTCCAAACTATCCGGAGCTGACGCCGCTGTTTGACAAGCTGCGCGAGCAGAACCGCACCATCGGCAAGCAGATGAACGAGCTGCAGCTGCGCCAGCGCGAGTTTACTGCAATCACGGAAAACATGCGCGAGGGCTTTCTGCTGGTCGACTGCAAGATGCACGTGCTCTCCAGCAACCACAGCGCGCTCGAGGTTCTGGGCAGAAGGGAATTAAAGCCCGGCTGCCTGTTATACGATGCCGCGTGCAGCCAGGAAATCTTCGACGCCGTGGATACCGCGCTCTCCGGTTCGCATGCAGAGCTGCTTCTGACCATCGACGAGACGAGCTGGCAGGTGCTTGCAAACCCCGTCGTCGCCTCCGGGCAGGTGGCGGGCGCAGTGGTGTTGTTCATGGACGTCACCGAGCGCGAGCAGCGCGAACGCCTGCGCCGGGAGTTTTCCGCAAATGTGTCGCATGAACTCAAAACGCCGCTCACCTCCATTTCCGGCTTTGCAGAGCTCATGAAGGAGGGTCTGGTGCCGCCGGAGAAAATTCCGGAGTTCTCGGGTGATATTTACAAAGAGAGTCTGCGGCTGATCGGTCTGGTCAACGACATCATCCAGCTTTCCAGACTGGACGAAAACAGCACGCAGTTCCAGCGCGCGCCGGTCGATCTCTATGATCTTTGCGCGCAGAGCGTCGAGCGGCTCTCCCCGGTCGCCGCGCGGCAGTCTGTGACGCTGGCGCTGACCGGAGAGCATGCAGAAATTGAGGGCGTGGAGCAGCTGCTCAAGGAAATGATCTATAATCTGCTTGATAACGCGATCAAGTATAATGTCCCCGGCGGCAGCGTCACGGCATCCGTCCGCAAAAGCGCCGGACGAACGGTTCTGAGCGTCTCGGACACCGGCATCGGCATTCCCTACGCGCATCAGCCGCGCGTGTTTGAGCGGTTCTACCGCGTCGACAAGAGCCATTCCAAGGAGGTCGGCGGCACGGGACTGGGGCTATCCATCGTCCGTCACGCCGCGCAGTACCACGGCGCAAGACTCGAGCTGAAAAGTCAGCCCGGCAAGGGCACTACCATCACCGTCACATTTTAAGCCTTACAAGGTCCGGCAGACGCTGCCGGACCTTTTTGCTTGACATTTTGGTCTACATGTTGTAAACTCCAAGTAGTCTACAGCACGTAAACCATCCGTGTGCCACGAAAAAAGGAGGCGGTCTTCATGGCAGAAACCTCGCTCGGCGCGGCAGAGCTGCGTTTTGCCGCGCTGATCTGGGAAAACGCGCCCGTTTCCTCGGGCGCGCTGGTCGGGCTTGCTAACGAGGCGCTCGGCTGGAAAAAATCGACGACGTACACGGTCCTGCGCCGTCTGTGCGAGAAGGGTCTTTTTGAAAACGAAGGCGGCACGGTGCGCGCGCTTTTGTCGCAGGAGGATTATCTCGCGCGCGAGAGCCAAAGCTTTGTCGAGCAGTCATTCGGCGGCTCGCTTCCGGCATTTCTTGCGGCGTTCACCCGGGGAAAGACGCTCACACGCGAGCAGCAGGATACGCTGCAAGCGCTCATCGACGAGGCAAGGAGGGTGCTATGACCGAGTTTTTCAAGGGCTTTTTGTCGCGTGAAATTGTTTCGCTCGCCGTGATGCTGGCAGTTTTGCTGGCGCGGTTCCTGTTCCGGCGCGCGCCGAAGCGGCTGACGGTTCTTTTGTGGGCAGTCGTCTGCTTTCGGCTGCTGTGCCCCATATCCATCGACGCGCCCGTGTCCCTGGTGCCGAAGGCGGCGGAGCAGGCGGCAAGCGCAGTGGAAGACCTGCCGGCATCTGATGAGCTTGCCGCCCTGCGCCTGAGAGCAGGCGCACAGCACATCGTCAATCACAATGACCGAGCGCTGACCGCGCGGCAGTGGGGCAATCTTGCGCTGGAGCTTGCGCCCTATGTGTGGCTTTTGGGGATGGCGGCACTGGCACTTTCCCAGACGGTGAAGCTTCTGCGGCTCAAGCGGCAGCTTCAAACTGCGCAGGAGCTTTCTCCCGGCGTGTACCGCTCGGACCGGCTCACCTGCGCGTTCGTCCTCGGGCTGTTCTGCCCGAACATCTATCTTCCATCCGGCTTGTCCGAGCTGGAGCAGTGCTATGTGCTGCTGCATGAGCGGACGCACATCAAACGCTGCGATCATGTTTGGAAACTGCTGGCGCTGTTGTGCCTGTGCCTGCACTGGTTCGACCCTGTGGTCTGGCTGTGCTGGGGGCTGTTCGGGCGCGATCTGGAGCTGGCGTGCGACGAAGCGTCGACCGCGTCTCTTTCTCCCGCCGAGCGCTGCGACTACGCGCAGACGCTTCTGACGCTGTCCGGTGAAAATCCCGCCTTTCCCCTGCCCGCGTTCAGCCAGCCCGAGCCGGAAACGCGCATTCGAAGGGTCCTGAACTGGAAAAAGCCCGCACGAATCGTCTGCGCGCTCGCGCTGGTGCTGGTTCTGCTGCTCGGAACCGGTCTGGCAGTCAATCCCCATCTCAAGGAGAATATTTTCAATCGCCGCTACGCCATCTCGCAGCTGCTTTACTCTTCGCCGCAGTATGACTATGCCTATCGCCCGGGCGATTATCTCGGCTTTGCGCTTTCCGACGATCACGTTCTCTATGCGCGCCGCTCCTCGCGCATTTCCGCCGAAGGCTTTCCGGAAAGCGGCGAGCTGCGCGAGATAACGCTCTCCGACCGGTATCTGCGCGGTCTATTCTGCGATGGCTGGGTCGACGATGCGCTGTTAAAAGAGCTTTCCACGGCGCAGACCGCATGGGTCACGCAGCGCGAGGGAGAACGGAGCTTCTCCTTTTACCTCGTGATACAGAACGGAAAGACCGTCTATCTCGCCTTGTGCCACGGACTGTGGGACACGAATACCGCCGGCATCCGCTGGCTGTTTGAGCTCACGCGCGACGAGCGGACGTTTGTCACGGAGGACCTGCAAAGCCTTCTGCAGCAGACGCTGGGCGGATTTGATGATGGGACGCCGCTCATTTCTGCGTGCTGTCAGTCAGATACGCTCCCCGGCGTTCTGGTTGCCCGCTTCACGGGGGCGCGCGAGGGAATCGATATCACCGGGACCGCAATTTTCGAAGACGATGGGAGCATCTTCGGTCCTACGCTCTGTGAGGCTCACGTCGACGACGTCACGCACGACTTCTTCTCCCAGACCGTCACCCTCCATCAGCATTCCAAGCCCTTCACCATCGTCACCGCCTCGCCTGACCGGACGGATCTTTATGAGGTGCGCGCCAGCTGGGGCGGCACGACACAGCGCAAATACGTCATCTACCATCAGAGCATTCTCGTTGTCTTCGAGTGGCCCGAAAAATTCTCGACTTCTGCATACGACGGCACCTCCCCGGACATCCGCTTTTACAATCTGGACGGCGAGGAGCTGCCGCGCGAATAATACACCCCCCTGCATGCTTTGCTGCATTTAACAAAGCATGCGGGGATTTTACGCAGTTTAACAATTTGCTCAAATATTTGACATGAATTTAACATTCACCAGAGTGAAAATTTTATGAAACAGCGGTAAGATACCTTCTGTAAAAAAGAGATCTGAGACAGGTAAGAAAAAAGAGGAAGGTATCATTCATGAGTATCTTTGACGTTCTGAATTTAATCGGAGGCTTGAGCCTGTTTTTATTTGGCATGCACGTGATGGGCACGGCGCTGGAAAAGCGCGCGGGCGGGCAGCTCAAGGCGCTGCTCGGAAAGCTCACCGGCAGCAAGTTCGCAGGCTTTTTAACCGGTCTCGGCGTGACGGCGGTCATCCAGTCGTCGTCTGCGACGACGGTCATGGTCGTAGGCTTCGTCAACTCGGGGCTTATGACACTCAAGCAGGCAATCCACGTGATCATGGGCGCAAACGTCGGCACGACAGTCACGGCATGGCTTTTGAGCCTGACTGGTCTCGACGGGTCGAGTCTTTTCATCCAGCTGCTCAAGCCCTCGTCCTTTACGCCGGTGCTCGCGCTCATCGGCATCGTCCTCATTATGGCGGGCAAGGAACGGCAGAAGGACACCGGCTCGATTCTGCTCGGCTTTGCCGTTTTGATGTACGGCATGGAGGCAATGAGCGGCGCAGTTTCTCCGCTGCGCTCAAGCGAGAGCTTCCGGAGTCTGCTGCTTCTGTTCTCGAATCCGGTTCTGGGCGTGCTTGCAGGCGCAGTGTTTACGGCGATCATTCAGTCGTCTTCCGCCTCTGTCGGCGTATTACAGGCGCTTGCCAGCACGGGCGCGATTACGATGGCGTCAGCAATTCCGATCATCATGGGTCAGAACATCGGCACCTGCGTGACCGCGATGCTCTCCTCCATCGGCGCAAACACGAACGCAAAGCGCGCCGCCGTGGTCCACCTGAGCTTCAACATCATCGGTACGACAGCCATGCTGATCGTCTTCTGCGCGGTGCGCGCGATGCTCCAGCCCGCATTTTTGTCCCTTCCCGCCACGGCGGCGACAATCGCCGTTGCGCATTCGCTCTTTAATATCGTCTGCACGGCAATCCTGATGCCCGCAAGCGGGCTGCTGGAAAAGCTCTCGATCGCGCTGGTGCCGGACAAGCCCACACATCATGCGGATGGTCCGATGCTCGACGAGCGTTTGCTTGCAACGCCTGCCATCGCTGTGGAGCGCTGCCGCGTGGTCGCGCTCGATATGGCAAAGGAATCTGCCGAAGCGCTGAATCTCTCCATTGACGCGCTCACAGACGCCTCGCCCGCGCTGGGCGAAAAAATCCGCACCCTCGAAGACAGCACCGACCGCTACGAAGACGCGCTCGGCAGCTATCTTCTTACCCTTGCGCAGCGCCCCATGACCGCGAGTGACTCCGATGAGTCCGGTCGTCTTCTGCACCTGATCAGCGACTTTGAGCGCATCGCGGACCACGCGGTCAATATTCTCGAGTCTGCCGAGGAGCTGCATGCCAAGAAAATTACCCTTCCCGCCGATGCGCAGCAGGAGCTGACGACGCTTGAGCGCGCCGTGCAGGAGATCATCCGCCTGAGCCTCACTGCCTTCCGGACCGGAGACCTGTCCGCGGCAAGCCGTGTCGAGCCCCTGGAGCAGGTCATTGACAGCCTGAAAGATCAGCTGCGCACGCGCCAGATCGCGCGGCTCCAGAAAGGCACATGCAGTCTGGAAACCGGCTTCATCTGGACCGATCTTCTCACGAACTTCGAGCGCGTGGCGGACCACTGCTCCAACATTGCCGGCTGCATACTCGAAACGCAGCACAAGAGTCTGGACCTGCACGAATACCTCGACGGCGTCAAGCAGAGCGCGCCGGAGTTCCGCCGCGACTACGAAGCCTACAGCCAGCAGTATGCGCTGGTCTGACCTCAGCTTATAGATACAGCAAACGGACCGCCGATTTTCCGGCGGTCCGTCTTTTTTCTGTTACAGCTTTCCGTACTTATAGTCGCGGATGGCGCTTAAAAAATCGTCTCCATAGCGGCACGCCTTCACCTCGCCGATACCGGACACGTCCAGCAGCGCGTCCATCGTCTCGGGTGCCTTTTCTGCCATGTCCAGCAGCGTAGAGTTGGAGCAGACGATATACGCCGGAACGTTTTCCCGCTGCGCAATGCGCATGCGCGTCTCACGCAGGACGGAAAACAGATCGTCCGCCGCGGGCGTCTGCGCCGTCTGCCGCGTTTTCCCGCTCTTTTTTGAGACCGGTTTTGATTCTCTTTCTTCCCGCACGGGCATGAGCAGCTGCCTGCCCCGGAACAGAACATCCGCGGCATGCGTCCCCGGCTCAAGCGTATGATGCTCGGGGTCTGTAAAAAGATACCCGTTTTCCTCCAGAAAATCGCACAGCGCATTGAGCTCGCGCGCCTTGTCCTGCATCAGATGATAGGTAGACAGCTTGTCGAGCCCCAGCTCCAGCACGCGCGCGTCCCGGCTGCCGCGCAGCACGCGCACAATGAGCGTCCGCCCGACAAAATAACCGAGCTTTTCATGCACGCGGTACACACACGACAAAACCATCTGCGCCGGAACCGTCACGTCCCGCATGCGGAAGACCGTTTTGCAGTTGCCGCAGCAGCCGCAGCTTGCGGGGTGGCTCTGCCCGAAATACGAAAGAATGTAGCCGCGCAGGCAGGCGCCGGTCTTGCAGTAGCCGGTCATGTCCCACAGCCGCTTTTCATCTGCCTGCCGCACCTGTGAGAGCACATCCGCGGGCAGGTCCTCATTGCCGCCGTTTTCGATCAGGAACTTCGCCGTCTGCACATCACCGGGCGCATACAGCAAAATGCACTCGCCGGGGCTTCCGTCGCGTCCGGCGCGTCCTGCCTCCTGATAATATGCCTCCAACGATTTGGGCATGTTGTAGTGAATGACGAAGCTGACGTTCGACTTATCGATGCCCATGCCGAAGGCGTTCGTCGCGACCATGACGCTCTTCCGGTCAAAGCGGAAATCGTCCTGATTCTCCCGCCGCTCTTCCTCGGAAAGCCCCGCGTGGTAGCGTGTGGCGGCAATGCCGCGGCCGCACAGAAATTCGCACACCCGCTCGACGCCCGCGCGCGTGGCGCAGTAGACGATACCGGCTTTTCCGGCGCGCGATTGCACCAGCTCCAGCGTCTTTGCCAGCTTGTTGGTCGGATGCAGCACTTCAAAATAGAGGTTTGGGCGGTCAAAGCCCGTGATGTTGCAAAGCGGGTTCACAAGCCCCAGATGCCCGATGATATCGGCACGGACCTGCGCGGTGGCAGTCGCCGTGAAGGCGGCGACGACGGGCCGGCGCGGCAGTGCGGACAAAAACGCCGCAATTTTCAGATAGCTCGGGCGAAAATCCTGCCCCCACTGGGAGATGCAGTGCGCCTCGTCGACCGCGAGCAGCGACACCGGCACCCGGGCAGTCAGGGAAAGAAAGCTCTCTGTTTCGAGCCGCTCGGGCGCGACGTACAAAAGCTTATACTGCCCGGCAGACGCTTTTGCATAGGTGCTTCGCAGCTGCTCGAGAGACAGCGAGCTGTTGAGAAACGCCGCCGGAATGCCTGCCTCCGTCAGCGCTGCCACCTGGTCCTTCATCAGGGAAATGAGCGGCGAGACCACAACCGTCAGCCCCGGCAGCAGCAGCGCTGGAAGCTGATAGCAGACCGACTTTCCCCCGCCGGTCGGCATCACGCCCAGCACGTCGCGTCCGGACAAAATCGCGTCAATCAGCGCCTCCTGCCCGCCGCGGAACGCCGCATGACCGAAATACCGCTTGAGCAGCGCCCGTTTTTCCTCCATCGTTTACTCCTATCTGCTGCATAACACAGGCTCACGCTCTGCGTGAGCCCTAATTGTCAAAGAGCAGACGCTCTTTGACAAAGAAATTGCGCCCCGGCTGCGCGCAAGCTTTTTGCGCAAAGCGCAAAAAGCTCACACTTGCGAGGCGAGCAGTATTTTTCCGGCTGGCAAAGCCACCGGATAAAATAAATTCTTACTTTATTTCGCCCTGCGGGGCGAAACTCTACGAGGTTCTGGTCAAACCGAACCAAAGTTGTATCTATCTACTCCTCTTCCGGAAGCTGCAGCTCATCGAATGCATTTTCCGCGTCGTCGAAGATCACCTGAATATCGGCAAGCGTTTCCTGCAAGCGCGTAAGCCCTGCGGAAAGATCAGAGGTCAGCGCGGTAATTTCCTCGCCCGCATCCAGATAGCGGTCCTTCGACTGCTCGCACAGCAGATTCAGCTGCTCACGCAGCTTCCGCGCCCGCGCCATGGCATTGCGCTCTGCCTGCTCGGCGCGGCGATAGGCGGCAAGCTCCTGCGCCTGCAGATTCACCGCTTGCTCCTCCGGCTCCTCGTCCGGCACTTCCGGCTCGGCAGGCGCAGGCTTCTCTTCCTGCGGCTCCTGTGCCGGTTCGGCCTGCGCGGCTTTCAGTTCTTCGAGCTCCTGCTGCGCCCTTTGCGCCCGCCCGGCAAGCTCGGACGCCTCCTGCGAGAGCGTCACAATCTGCTGAGAAAGCGCACTGTCTTCCTCTTTCAGCTTTTCCTGCGCCGCCTTGAGATCGGCAAGCTCTGCCGTCAGCCGGGCGTTTTCGGCGAGCAGATGGTCGTTTTCCTGCATCAGCTGCAGCTTTTCTCCTTCGAGCTGCTCGATTGCCTTCTGGTGCGCAGCGGAGGTTTCTTCGATATAATTTACAACGTCGGTGCGGGAAAAGCCGTTGAACGCCGAACGGAATTTGGAAAAGTCGGACATAAAAGCGCCTCCAAAGCCTGAAAATCTGGTTTTTATATTGCAGAGTCGATTATATCACAGCTTTCCCGAAAAAACAACATTCCGGTAACAAAAAGCGCCCGTTTCCTGAGATGGAAAACGGACGCGAGGTTATGCATTCTGTTTGAGCCGGTTTTTGGGGAACGGACGATAGACGGTCAGGCACAAAACAACGCTCACCGGGATGGCAACCAGAACGTCGAGCATTGAGTGCTGCTTGACAAAAACCGTCGAGGCGCTGATCAGAACGCCCAGCGGCAGCATCACCAGATGCAGCTTTTTTGCACGCAGCCGGGGCGCGTCGAAGCACGCAAGCGTCAATGCCGCGCAGCCGATGACGTGCATGCTCGGAAGCACGTTGGTGTTGGTATCAGAAGCGTAGACCTTCTTGACCAGCCAGATAAAGAAATCATTCTGCGCAAATTGCGTCGGACGCAGATCCTGCCCATTCGGAAAGAGCATGCAGAAAATGATGGAGCCGCCAAAGCCGAGCCCGATAAAAACCGCATAACGCTTGAATGCCGGAGCATCGAAGAAAAACAGGTATGCCGTCATGCAAAAAAGCAGGATATGCCACAGGCAATATGGAACGATAAAAAAACGGCAGAATGGAATTTTATCGTCGATGGGAAGATGGGACACCCAATAATCGTTGACAACCAGATGCTCCGCAAGATAAAACAGCGTCAGATATGCAACCCAGATCAGAAGATACCAGGTATGCGGATACTTCTCAAGAAACGTCCGGATCGGATGTCTGCGCGGGGGAATTGCCATGGTCAGCGTCTGCCTCCTTGTCGGTTTCTTCAAGCGTCGGGATGAAGGCAGCTGCAAATCTGCCCTCGCCGCGCCGCTTGAGATAGAAATAGCCGATCACACTGAACACCGTCGCGCCGATGAAGTTGACGAACAGATCCTCCATCGTATCGTAAAGCCCGATGTCGAGATACCCGGAAAAGCCCAGGTCCTGCCCGTTGACCGCGACGGAGGTAATGCCGTCAATCGTGATGGGGATGTTGCTGTTCGTTGGGTCAAGCATCACGGACGAAATCGTATGGACAATGGTGTCTTTCTGCATGTCCATATGAAACAGCCTGTCCATACTGAACTCAAAAAACTCCCACAGAACGCCGATCGTCATGGAAAAGCAGAACGCCGCCAACGCCACATAGACAGGTGAAAGCGTGAACTTGATCTTTGCGTTCCGGTTGAGAATGTCGATCAGCGAAAAGCCAACCGCCGCACACAGAAAGCCGTTTGTCGTGTGCAGCATCGTGTCCCAGTTCGGATACTGGATAAAATAGCTTTGCAGCTCGCCGAGAATTTCGGCGGCAAAGATGAACAGCAGAATGATGATTTCCAGCACGCCCGGCAGCCGGATGCCGAAGTTTTTCTGGATGAAAAACGGCAGCATGAACAAAACCAGCACCAGCACGCACACAAACGCACTTTCATATTCGCGCCGCAAAATTGCCGAAACGAGCGACGCGACGACAATCAGACGCAGAACGAGATACACGGCAAAGACAACCGGCTCGCGACGGATGGTTTTTTTCAGCTCTCCGCGCATGTGAAGCGGCTGCGGCCTGGGCAGTTTTTTCATGGGCAGGTTCCTTTCACCGGTGTGCGCCGGTCACAGACTGGAGGTTGATCGGTCTCCAAATTATAGCCGATCATACCGGAAAATGCAAACCAAAAAAAGGTTGCCCAAAACCACAAAAATCCATACAAATTGCCGGATGCGGACGCCGCGCCGTCAGGCGCTTTTTTTGCGGCGGCGGAAGAAGACCTTTTCCACACGCTTGTATAAAAGCATCGTAAGAATCGAAACAAGCACGCCCTTTACAATATTAAAAGGAACCACCGCAAACAGAACCAGCGTCGGAAGGCTCATGATGGAGGCGTTGACGGCGGTGCCCATGGCGATAATTGCATCGAGCGGCATGCCGAACAGCTCCGAGAATTTCGGAATCAGATACCAGGCGTTAAAGAGGCTTCCGAAGATGCTCATGACCGCCGTACCGAGCGCAAGCGACCACACCGCGCCCTTTTTGGAGAGCGTCGCCTGATAGCAGATGGCGGCAGGCAGCACAAACGAGCAGCCGACGAGGAAGTTTGCAAGGTCGCCGACAAAGGCGGTGGACGTGCCCTTGATCAGAAGCTTCAGCACAATCTTCAGAAACTCGCACGTCACGCCCGCAACCGGTCCCATATAAAACGCGCAGATCATAACGGGAAGCTCGCTGAAGTCGAGCTTGTAAAACGACGGCGCGAAGAACAGCGGAAGGTCCACAATGTGCAGTACCGCCGCGATTGCAGAAAACATGGCGATGAACGTGATGGCGCGCGTTCTTTTTAACCGGTGGCGCTTGCGCATGACCAGATGCTCCGAACCGAGCGCCGCGAGCAGAATCACCGCGGCCAGCAGAATGCTGACGCCGAGAAACGAGAGGTTTTCCTGGAGAAGCCGGAGGGTTGATGGTTTCATATGTATCACCTGACCATAAAAAATGAGCGTCCGGAAACGCATCTCCGGGCGCTGAACACAGCAGGCAGAAACAGGAAAACACAGTTTTCAGAATCCGCACCGCGATCTTCTTTCATCCAGACTGTACTGTCGGTACCGGAATCACACCGGTTCAGCTTGCGCTCGCGGACTTTACCGCCGGTCGGGAATTGCACCCTGCCCTGAAGACATGTTAATTTTCTTTGTTCGTATTATACTTCCGACATGCCATGTTGTAAAGAGGAATTTTTTCTGTTAAGATAAATTATCCGTAATTTCTTCTCCGTCCGTCACCGGCAGCAGCCCCGTGGTCTGCGCCTCTGGCATGGAGAAGCCATGCATCACGCCGTTCTGGCGGCTGGAAGCGACGTCTCCGCCGACGACACTGTCGTTGTAGACCAGCAGCGTCGCAAAATACACGCCGTCCGTGCCGGGGTAGTTGGTGATCTGGTAGACGTAGCGCGTGAGCGTTTTTCCGCTGTAGGAAAGAAGATCATACCCCTGCGACAGCTGCAGGTCGTTATACCGCAGGAACACCTCCGACGGGTCTTCGGGCACGCGCACCTTCTGGGTCTGCACCGGCTCCTCCGCTACCGTCCAGCCGAACTGCTCGAGAAACGCCACACGCGCTTCATTGGTTGCAACCTCGGCAATTTCCTCGGCGGTGTCCGGCTCAGCATCCGGCGAGTCTGCCCGCTTGAGGCACGTGATGAGTACAGCGGCGGCAAGGACGAGCAGCAGCAATACCAGCAGCATCTTTCGTTTGGAGACTTTGGCGGTCATGATTACCATATGGTTCCCTCCAGTTTGTCAGGTTGGTACAACCTATTGCCGGCGGGACAAAAATATACCGGGAGAAAGACAGCATGCAAAGATTGGACAAAATTCTATCCAGCGCCGGCGCAGGCACCCGCAAGGAGCTGCGCGCCGCCATCCGCGCCGGACGTGTCACGGTAAACGGCAGCGTCTGCCGCGACGAGAGCGCAAAATTTGATGAAACGAGCACGCAGATTCTGCTGGGCGGCGAACCGGTCGAGCTGCTTCGCCCGGCGCTGATTCTGCTCAACAAGCCCGCAGGCTACCTTACAGCGGCAGACGACCCCCGCCAGAGAACCGTCATGGACCTTATTCCGGCGCGCTACCGGCGCTTCGGCGTTATGCCGGTGGGCAGGCTCGACAAGGACACGGAGGGTCTTCTGCTGCTGACAAACGACGGCAATTTAGCCCACCGCATCATCAGTCCGAAGCATGGCGTCTGGAAGACGTATTACTGCGAGCATGAAGGCGAGGCGACCGCTGCGGATGTCGAAGCGTTCGCAACGGGTCTTTCGCTGCCGGACGGGCTTTTGTGCCTTCCGGCGGTCCTCTTCCCGCTCGGCTTCGGCAGAAGCGCCGTTCGTGTACAGGAGGGAAAGTTTCATCAGGTGCGGCGCATGATGGCGTTTCGCGGTCTGCCGCTTTCTTACCTCAAGCGCATCGCTGAGGGCGGGCTGTGGCTGGAGGACCTCGCGCCGGGCACGGTGACAGAACTGGATATGGGGCGGGCGGAGCGGCTGATCACAAGTTCTTGTGATTTTGACGAAAAAAAGCTGCTTGCGAATTGCGTAAGAAATTCCCAGCACTTTGGCAGGAATGACGAAAAACTATGAAAAAGCCACAAAAAAGAACCGCCATTTTGAAATAAAATGTCAATTCCCTCTTGCGCAAATGCTAAAAACGTAGTATTATGTCAATGGTTGTTTGTGTAAAAGGTAACGATTAGGAGGGGCAAACCATGTCCAGTCGCATTTTTCAGAGTGTCATCGTACAGATGAAGGAAGCTACCGACCGCACCATCGGCGTCATCGACGCGGACAGCAACGTCATTTCCTGCAGTGATACATCCCTGATCGGCGAAAAATGGCCGGAGGCGGTCATCCGGCTCAACAGCGCGCCGGATTCCATTGTCGTGGTCGACAAGAAGACCTTCAAGCCGCTGGTCAGCTGGAGCGCCTATTTTGACTATGCCGTCTTCGCCGAGGGCGACGACGAAATCGCAAGAAGCCTGTGCGTCATGGCATACGTGGCGCTCAACGGCGCGAAGACCTATTACGAGGAGAAGCACGACAAGGGTACCTTTGTCAAGAATATCATCACCGACAACATTCTGCCCGGTGATGTCTACATCCGTGCCAAAGAGCTGCACTTCGTGACCGATGTGCCGCGCGCCGTGTTCCTGATCCGTCAGGTCGGCAGGGCCGACGTTGCGTCTGTGGATGTGGTTGCCGGAATGTTCCCGGACCGCCAGCAGGACTTTGTCCTGTCGATCAACGAGACCGATATTGCCGTCGTCAAGCAGATCCAGCCCAACACCGAGCGCGACGAGCTGATCAAGATCGCCCAGACGATCGAGCAGACGCTGCACACGGAGCTGTTCATCAAGACCGTCATCGGCATCGGCACCGTGGCAAGCCATCTGCGCGAGCTTGCAGACTCGTTCAAAGAGGCGCAGGTCGCCATCGAGGTCGGCAAGGTCTTCGACACCGAAAAAACCATCATTAACTACGAAAACCTTGGCATCGGCAGACTCATCTATCAGCTGCCGACGACCCTGTGCGAGATTTTCCTGTCTGAGGTCTTCAAGAAGAACTCCATCGATACGCTCGATCAGGAGACGCTGTTCACGATCAACAAGTTCTTCGAGAACAACCTCAACGTCTCCGAGACGTCCAGAAAGCTGTTCGTCCATCGAAATACACTGGTCTACCGTCTCGAGAAGATCAAGAAGCTCACAGGTCTCGATCTGCGCGAATTTGACGACGCCATCATCTTCAAGGTCGCGCTGATGGTCAAGAAGTATCTGGTCTCGCGGGAAAACCGTATCATCTGATACCCGCCCGCAGACAGAAATCTGGAGAAAAACATGATCGAATTAACGAATGTGGTAAAGACATACGACACGGGCACAAGAGCGCTCAACGGTGTGTCTTTGAAAATTGAAGACGGCGAGTTTGTCTTTCTGGTTGGTCCCTCCGGCTCCGGAAAGTCCACCATCATCAAGATTCTCACCGCCGAGCTTCAGCCGACCGAGGGCAGCGTCCACGTCAACGGCTTTGCGCTCGAAAAAATCCGAAACCGCGCCATTCCCTATCTGAGAAGAACGCTGGGCGTCATTTTTCAGGATTTCCGGCTGATTGAAAACAAATCCGTCTACGACAATGTGGCGTTCGCCATGCGCGTCATCGGCGCGCCCGAGCGCGAGATCAAAAAGCGCGTGCCGTATGTGCTGGAGCTGGTGGGTCTGGAAAACAAGGGAAGGCGCCTTCCCAACGAGCTGTCCGGCGGCGAGCAGCAGAGAGTTGCCATCGCGCGCGCGCTGGTCAATAACCCCAGCATGATCATCGCCGACGAGCCGACCGGAAACCTTGATCCCGCGCGCTCGCTGGAAATCATGATGCTGCTGGAGCAAATCAACGCCCTCGGCACGACAGTCATGGTGGTTACCCACGAAAAAGAGCTGGTCAACCGCTTCACCAAGCGCGTTGTGGCAATCAACGAGGGAAAAGTCATCAGCGACGGAATGGATGGGTATTATCTCAATGAAGAAGAATAATATTGGTTATCTGCTGCGCGAGGGCTTCAAGGGCGTGTTTCTGCACGGCTTCATGTCCTTCGCGGCAATCTGCGTGACGGTCGCGTGTCTGATCATCATGGGCTCGTTCAGCCTGATTCTTTATAACCTGCACGTCATGATTCTCGACCTCGAGCAGGAGAACGAAATTCTGGTCTACATCGACGAGAATTATTCCGAGGCGAAGGCAAAGTCCGTCGGTTCGCAGATCAATCTCATTTCAAATGTCCGCGAGGCAAAATTCGTCTCCCGCCAGCAGGCGCTCGATGAATTCATTGCCACGCAGAACGACGCCGCGCTTTTTGACGGCATCGAGGCAGACACGCTGCGCGACCGGTTCGTCGTGACATTGGAAGACAACAGCCTCATCACGCAGACGAAGGAAATGCTCAAACAGATCGACGGCGTCGACGAGGTCAGCGCGCACGATGAAATTGCCAACGGCTTTCAGACCGTGCAGAAGGTTCTGAACATCGCGGCGATGGTCATCATCGCGGTGCTCTTTGTCGTGTCGATGTTCATCATCTCGAACACAATCAAGCTCGCGATGTATTCGCGCAGTCAGGAAATTGCCATCATGAAGATGGTCGGCGCGACGAACAGTTTCATTCGCCTGCCGTTCGTGGTCGAGGGCTTGATTCTGGGCTTTATCAGTTCTCTGGTCGCGTTCTTCCTCGAGTGGGGGCTTTATGACTTCCTCGCGTCGAAAATCGCACAGATCGACACGCTGCAGCTCATCACCATCGTGCCCTTTGCCGAGTGCATTGAGTTTGTTGCGATTGCCTACGCCGTTACGGGCTTTGTCGTCGGTGTCTTCGGCAGTATGCTTTCCATCCGCAAGTTCCTGCGGGTGTGACAGATCAATTGGAGGAACACTATGAATACTGGAAAGCGGAACACCGCACGCAAGGTTCTGTGCCTGGTGCTGGCAGTTCTGATCCTCGGCTCGCTGGTCTCCGGCGCGCTGATCATGACGGTCGGCGCAGCGAGCTCGAAGGAAATTGAAAAAGAGCTGGTCGCGCTCCGCGAGGAGCAGGCAGAGCTCAAAAAGCAAAGCGATGCGCTGCAAACGTCCATCAACGAAAATCAGGCGAAAACGCAGACGCTCGTTGAAAAGAAGGCGGACATCGACCAGCAGATGGAGATGTCCCGGCAGACGATTGAAAATCTGAACGAGCAGATCCAACAGTACAGCCTTCTCATTGCGCAGAAGCAGGACGAGCTCGAGCAGACCGAGGCAGAAGAGGACCGGCTTAACAAGCAATACAAAACCCGCCTGCGCGCGATGGAGGAGACCGGCAAAATTTCCTACTGGTCCATTCTCTTCGGCGCGAGCAGCTTTTCGGATCTGCTCGACAAGGTCAACATGATCAACGAAATTGCCGAGTCCGACAAGCTGATGCTGCAGAAAATAGCAGATGTTGCCGAGCAGATTGCCTCCGAGCGCGCCGATCTGGAAACGCAGATGGACGAGCTGGAGCAGGCAAAGAGCGATCTTGCGGAGCAGCAGACCGCGCTGGAAGCGCAGCGCGCCGAGTCCGATCAGCTGATTCTGCAGATGTCCGCCGAGTACGATTCCCTCTCGGAGGAATATCAGAACTACGAAAAGCTCGAGGACGAAATGTCCGCACAGATCAAGAAGGCCGAGACCGAGTACTTTAACGCGCTTTCCAAGGAGGAAGCGGCGCGTCAGGCAGAGCTGAACCGGCAGAACAACAACAAGGTTCCGTCGAGCAGCACGGGCGCGACAACGTCCACGGGAGGCTTTTTGTATCCGCTGCCGTATGCGGTGCAGATCACGGACGGCTATGGCTACCGCATTCATCCGCTGAGCGGCACATATAAGTGGCACAACGGCGTGGACCTCGCCGCCGGCTCCGGCACGGCAATCTACGCCACAAAGTCCGGCACCGTCACCTCCGCCTGCTACAATGAAGCCTACGGCTACATGGTGACCATCAACCACGGCGACGGCTATTCGAGCCTGTACGGTCATATGACCAACTACACCGTCTCCGCCGGCGACTATGTGACACAGGGTCAGACCATCGGCTACGTCGGTTCGACCGGCTGGTCCACGGGACCGCACCTGCACTTCACGATCTATTATAACGGCTCGGACGTCAACCCGATGAACTACGTGTCCATGCCGTAACGCCAGCGCTTTTTCCGCACCCACAGCCCGTTTCGGGCTGTGGGGCAGATTTTTACTATCCGTTTTTTCAGGAGGTCCTATGAAAAAGACGTGGAAAACAATTTTGTGCATACTGCTCGCCATCGCCATATTGGGCGGTGTGTGGATGCTCTCCGCCCGCGTGACCTCCGCGCAGATTTATGCAGCGCTTGAGGAACTGCCCGTCACAAACAAAACCAGCGAAATTTCCGCCTATCTGGACCGCTATTTCATTGACGACTACGACGAGCAGGCACTCGCCGATGCAGCCGCCTCGGCAATGGTCACGGCGACCGGCGACCGCTGGAGCTACTACTTAAGCGCAGCGGACTATCAGACCTACGAAGAGAGCATGAATAATGCCTACGTCGGCATCGGCGTGACGATCACTGAAGACCAGGACGCGGGCGGGCTTCGCATTGAATCGGTCGAGGCAGACAGCCCCGCCTATGCCGCCGGAATTCGGGTCGGCGATATCATGCTGGAGGCAGAAGGACAGAAGACCATTGAAATCGGAACCTCCGGTACGCGCGATCTGGTCCGCGGCGAGGAAGGAACAACGGTCCACCTCAAAATGCAGCGCGGAGACGAAATTTTTGAACTCGACGTTCTGCGCGCCAGCATCCAGACACAGGTTGCTTCCTGCCGGATGCTGGACGGCGGCATCGGCTATATCAAGATCAACAATTTTGACGCCAGAAGCTTCGACGAGACGAGCGCCTGCATCGACGAGGTGCTCGCGCAGGGCGCGAAGGCGCTTTTATTCGACGTGCGCTTCAACGGCGGCGGCTATAAAGACGAGATGGTTAAGATTCTCGACAAGCTCCTTCCCGAGGGCGTTCTCTTCCAGAGCGAGGACTACGCGGGTAAAAAAGAGACCGACACGTCCGATTCCGCCTGCATCGAGCTTCCGATGGCGGTGCTGGTCAATCGCGACTCCTATTCGGCGGCGGAGTTCTTCGCCGCGGCGCTGCAGGAATACGACTGGGCAGAGGTCGTCGGCGAAAAGACCTGCGGCAAGGGCAATTTCCAGACGGGCTTCCAGCTCTCGGATGGCTCGCTTCTGAACATTTCCATCGGCAAATACTATACGCCGCAGGGACGCAGCCTCACCGATCTTGGCGTGACGCCGGATGTGGAAATCGAATATGACGATGAAACTTACGCGAAGCTCTATTACGGACAGCTCGAAGATGCGGACGATACGCAATTACAGGCAGCTTTGCGCATTTTGACAGACAAAATCTCTTGACAGACCGGAGTGGGAACTATATAATCTATTCGCTATCATTTTAGGCTTGAAACCGCGGAAAAAAGCGGATTTTTACCATGGAGGTTGATATAAATGGCAAAGGAATTCAAAATCAGCACGCTGCGGCTCAAGGAGCTTGAGCAGGAGCTGTTTTATCTCAAGACGACGCGCGAAAAAGAGGTCGCCGAGCAGATCAAGGAAGCGCGCTCGTTTGGCGATCTGTCCGAAAACAGCGAATACGATGAAGCGAAAAACGAGCAGGCAAAGCTCTACGGCCGCATTGCCGAGGTGGAAAATATTCTCGCTCACGCGGTGATTATCGATGAAAACGAAGACGCCGAGGGCAAAATCGGTCTGGGCTGCACGATCAAGGTGCTGGACATGGAGACCGAAGAGGAAGAGATCTACGCCATCGTCGGCTCGCAGGAGGCAAACCCCATGGAGTGCCGCATTTCCGACGACTCCCCGTTCGGCAGAGCGCTGCTCGGTCACTCGGTCGGTGAGATTGTCGAGGTCGAAGCGCCGATCGGCACGCTGCGTTATAAAATCCTGAGCGTAGAACGATAAAGAATCCGAATTTACGAGAGAAGCGAGGGCATACAGATGGAGCAGGAAAAGAAGAATCAGAACCAGAACGGCGCGCAGGAGCTTTCCGTCGGCGATCAGATCAAGGTCCGCCGGGAGAAGCTTGCGAATTTGCAGGCAGAGGGGCATAACCCGTTTGAGATCACGAAATTTGTCCAGACCACCAACAGCCGCGAAATCAGGGAAAACTTCGACGCCATGGAGGGCAAGCCTGTTTCCATCGCCGGGCGTATGATGTCCAAGCGCGGCATGGGCAAGGTCTCGTTCTGCGATCTGCAGGACAAGGAAGGCAGAATCCAGCTCTACGCCCGCAAGGACGAGATGGACGAGGACGACTACAACCGCTTCAAAAAGTACGACATCGGCGATATTATCGGCGTCGAGGGCGAGGTGTTCCGGACCCAGCGCGGTGAAATGTCCGTGCGTGCCAAGCACATCACGCTGCTGAGTAAATCCCTGCTGCCGCTGCCGGAGAAGTTCCACGGCTTAACAGACAAGGAAACCCGCTATCGTCAGCGCTATGTCGATCTCATTGTGAACCCCGAGGTCAAGCGGAATTTCTATATCCGCTCGCAGTTCATCAAGTACCTGCGCAATTATCTTGACAGCATGGGCTACATTGAGGTCGAGACCCCGGTCCTCAACACCATCGCAGGCGGCGCGGCGGCAAGACCCTTTGTCACGCACCACAACACGCTCGACATCGACATGTACATGCGCATCGCGACCGAGCTTCCCTTGAAGCGCCTGATCGTCGGCGGCATGGACAGAGTCTATGAGGTCGGTCGTATTTTCCGCAACGAGGGCATGGACCCCAAGCATAACCCTGAGTTTACCACGGTTGAAATGTATCAGGCATACGCTGATTTCCACGACATGATGGACATCGCCGAGGGCGTTTTGTCCGGTGCAGCAAAGGAAATCTACGACAGCTATAAGGTACAGTGGCTCGGCGAAACCATCGATCTGACCCCCGGCTGGCGGAGACTCACCATGGTTGACGCGGTCAAGGAGTATGCGGGCGTGGACTTCGGTGCCATCACCGATGACGCAGAAGCAGTCGCCGCAGCAAAGGCAATCGGTGTAGAACTGGCAGACGCCGCCGAAAAGACCTGGGGCAATGCGCTTTATGCCTGCTTTGACCAGAAGGTCGAAGAGCAGCTGGTCCAGCCGACGTTCATCACCATGTACCCGGTCGAGGTTTCGCCGCTCACGAAGCGCAGTCCGAAAGACCCGAGACTGACCGAGCGCTTTGAGCTGTTCATCTGCCGCTGCGAGCTGGCGAACGCCTACTCCGAGCTGAATGATCCGATCGACCAGAGAGGTCGGTTTATGAAGCAGGTCGAGCAGCGCGAGCGCGGCGACGATGAAACTGAAATGCTCGACGAGGATTTCCTGACGGCGTTAGAGTACGGCATGCCCCCCACGGGCGGCATGGGCATGGGCATCGACCGTGCAGTCATGCTGCTGACCGGCGCAGACTCCATCCGCGACGTCATTCTCTTCCCGACGATGAAGCCGCTGGACCTTCCCAAGAAGGACGCTGCCAAGGCAGAAGCCGCTCCAGCTGCTCCGGCGAAAGAAGAAGTCATCGACTTCTCCAAGGTCGAGATCGA
>CALERM010000182.1 GCA_937907715.1 uncultured Clostridia bacterium | reverse complement strand
TAGATTTCACTTTGACCCAGATATTTATCGTCAACGTTAATATGATATCCTTGTCCATTGTGCGGCGGATCAATGCGGACATATGGCGTCCTTCCATTCATGAGAGCATTAGATAATCCTCTCTTTTGAGCGCTTTTCGTCCCACCAATAATGATTCCCGTCTTTTCCGTCTGCAACCAGTCGGTCCATGCTAATACTGGCACTGTGCCGTGTTCGAGCTTATCCAGAAAACCCAGCCACGCATTGTGCGTCTTCTTTCCGTAAACGCCATCTTCTGTCAGGTGGTCCGTTACACCCAACTCGTTCAGCTTCTGCTGGAGCTGCCGGATTTTATAGCCGTCTCCGCCGACATACCACGCAAGCTTATCGGCAATTCCGGAAAAGGAGAGCGTGCTGACGCCGCAGCGTTCCAGATTTCGGATTGCCTCGCGCATATGCTCCGCGTTTTCGTCCCGCATATACCAGTTGCTGCGCAGCGCCTCTTGCAGCTCGTTTTGTGTAAAAAACGAAAAGCTGCTTCCACCTGACGCTTCCAAAAGGCTCTCGCAATCGCTGCACCGGTTTCCAAAGCCTCCGCCCATGCTGCTTACATCATAAAAGGCTCTAACCTGTTTTGCAAGCTTTTTTCTGTCTGATTCTGGAATTGCAATCAGGGATTCTTTCTTCCTGATTTTCAAAGTACGGTTCATATATGAGCGGCAAACAGCCTTTTGTTGCATACATGCGTTCAACCTCCGCTATTGAAAACAGCCTTTTAATTTGTGCAATCCGCCCATTTGCAAGTTTTTCCCGATTCGTGGTATATTAAAAGAAAACCCGCCATCTGGCGGAAAGGAGCAGCATATGAACGAATACGAAGTTCTGATTGAGACCATCAACCCCTGCGGCGGCGAGGCGCACGCGAACAAGGAGTTCAAAGAGATCGAAGCTGAAAGCCCCGAAAGCTATGTCGCGCAGAGCGGCAGCTTCCCTGTGATCGATTCCGGCAAAAACGCGGCGGGCGACACTGTCATCACCACCGGCGACGGCAAGGGCACGCTTGTGCGCTACACGTTCACCGAATAAGCCGCAAAGGCGCAAAAAATCCGTTCCGGAAAACCCGGAACGGATTTTTCTATGGAGTGGGATCATCCATGGATTGTTTATTCCATATCTTCCTTGAGCTTTTCAAAAAAGCCCTTCTTTTTGGGCTGGGAGTCGTCTCCGCCGCTTTCCAGCTTGCGAAGCAGCTCCTTCTGCTCCTTTGTCAGCTTCGTCGGCGTCTCGACCACGACGGTGACAAACTGGTCGCCGCGCGTCTTATACCCGACATACGGAATGCCCTTGCCGCGCAGGCGGAAGGTTGTCCCGGTCTGCGTGCCCTCTGGGATGTTGTACCGGACCTTGCCGTCGAGCGTCGGCACCTCAATCGTCGCGCCGAGCGCCGCCTGCGTGAAGGAAATCGGCATCTTGCACAGCACATTTGCCCCGTCTCTGGTAAAGAACGGATGCTTACGCACCGTAACCGTCACAAGCAGATCGCCGTTGGGTCCGCCGTTGGAGCCGACGTTGCCCTCTTCGCGCACCCGGAACGACTGCCCGTTGTCGATGCCCGCCGGGACGGAGACCTTGAGCGTCTTCTTATGCCGGACCTTGCCCTTGCCCTTGCAGGTCTGGCAGGGGTCCTTGATGATCTTGCCTGCGCCGCCGCACTTCGGGCAAGGCTGCTGCGACTGCATCGTCATACCCATGAAGTTCTGCTGCGTGCGTACCGTACCGGTACCATGGCAATATGCGCAAGTCTCCGGCTGCGCGCCGTCCTTGCAGCCCGAGCCGTGACACGTCGGGCAGGACTCAATGCGCGAATACGTAATCTGCTGCTCGCAGCCGAACGCCGCATCCTCAAAGCTGATTTCGATCTCCGCAACGACATTCTGTCCCTTGCTGGGACCTGCTCTGCGCGTGGAAGAGGCGCCTGCGCCGCCGCCGAAGAAGTCGCCAAAGATATCGCCAAAGTCCCCGAAGCCGCTGAACCCGCCGCCGAAACCACTGCCGCCGAAGCCGCTGCCGCCGAAGCCCGCGCCCGCGTTCGGGTTGAAGTTCGGGTCGACGCCCGCAAAGCCATACTGGTCGTAGCGCGCTTTTTTGTCTGCGTCGGACAGAACCTCATACGCTTCGTTGACTTCCTTGAATTTTTCCTCTGCCGATTTATCGCCGGGGTTCTGGTCCGGGTGGTACTTCATGGCAAGCTTCCGGTAAGCCTTCTTGATCTCCGCATCGGATGCGTTTTTCTCGACGCCCAGAACCTCATAATAATCTCGTTTGTTTTGATCTGCCATCTATCATTCACCTCTTTGTCAGGTGTTCAGACAAGCCGAGTGGGGCGGAGAGACTCCGCCCCAATGGACCTCTTATCGGAACTCAGACCTCTTCGTAGTCCGCGTCGACCACACCGTCGTCGCCCGGCTTATTGCCGCCCTGCTCGCCTGCGCCGGAATTTGCGCCTGCTGCATTGGGATCGCCCTGCGGTGCAGCGTTCTTATAGAGCTTCTCGGAGACGCTGTAGAACGCCTTCTGAACCTCGTCGGTCGCCGCCTTGATTGCCGCGACGTCAGTGCCCTTCTGGGCTTCCTTCAGCTTCTCGATGGCTGCGAGGACCGGCGCCTTGTCGCTCTCGGTGACCTTGTCGCCCATCTCATTGAGGGTCTTTTCGGACTGGTAGATGACCTGATCAGCCGTATTGCGAGCGTCAACCTCGTCCTTGCGCGCCTTGTCCTCTGCCGCATACTGCTCGGCTTCCTTGACCGCCTTGTCGATGTCTTCCTTCGACAGGTTCGAAGACGCGGTGATGGTGATCTTCTGCTCAGCACCCGTGCCGAGGTCCTTTGCCGAGACGTTCACGATGCCGTTGGCGTCGATGTCGAACGTAACCTCGATCTGCGGCACACCGCGAGGCGCCGGAGCAATGCCCGTCAGCTGGAACTTGCCGAGGGTCTTGTTGTCAGCAGCCATCTCGCGCTCGCCCTGCAGGACGTGGACCTCCACAGAGGTCTGGTTGTCTGCCGCGGTCGAGAAGACCTGACTCTTCTTGGTCGGGATGGTGGTGTTGCGCTCAATGAGCTTGGTGAACACACCGC
>CALERM010000181.1 GCA_937907715.1 uncultured Clostridia bacterium | reverse complement strand
TATTCTTCGCCGGAGCTTCTCGGGTGCAGCAAGGCAAAGACCGCCGCCGAACGCGTCAGGCGTATGAACCCTGAGATCGCAGTCGAAGCTGTTGAGAGCTTTCTGACGCAGGAAAACGCCCGAGCGCTGATCGCCGGCTGCGACGTAGTGCTCGATGCGCTCGACAGCATCGAAAGCCGCCGGGTTCTGGCGGAAGCCTGTGCGGCAGAAAAGATCCCATATATTTACGGGGCGGTCAGCGGCTGGGTCGCGCAGGCTGCAATTTCCATGCCCGGAGATGGTCTTATAGAGCAACTGTATCCGGACGGCGCTGTTTTGCAAAGCAAGAGCGTTCTGAGCTTTACGCCTGCGCTGTGCGCGTCCGTGCAGGCGGCTCTTTGCGTGAAGCTGCTGACCGGCCGGCCAGTTGAATCGGGGAAGCTTTTCTACTTTGATCTGCTGCACCAGGAGTTCGAAGCCATCGCTTTGTAACGTAAAAATCGGTCGTATATGCCCGACGTGCTTGAAGCGTATCTTTGCCGATCATTTCAGAACGCTCCCATCTTTCACTAAGGTGACAGCACCTTTAGGTTCCATTGCGCAAGCGTGCAGGTTCAAGTCCTGTCGGGCGCACCATCAACTTTGTATAGCTCTATTCAACGGATAGAGCTATACTTTATACATTTTTAGAAACTTTTTGAAAAATAAAGTCTTGCACGCAGGGGCTCATAGAGGTGACGTCAACTCATATTTCAGCGCTGATTTCATGAACGGATGAGACTCCGGCGCCATTCAGCTTTTCCATCACCAGTTCGTCAATCTCCTGCTCCAATCTCAAAATTTCTTTCTGCAAAGCCAAACAGTGGGCGTCGAGGACCGGTTTCCGGGGCGCCCACTGTTTTTGTCACTGTGCAACCTTTTTCAGTTCGGCTGCGTATTGCTCCCGCAGCTTTTCTGTATCATCCCAGGCGGCTTTATCTGCAAAGCCACGCACAGAATGAGCTGCTGAAAAACTACCGCTGGAAGGCGCTCCTTTCATGGAAGCTTCCAGCGGTTTTTCTGTTTTTATCCTTGCCCGTAATAGGCGTTTTTGCCATGCTTGCGGAGGTAATGCTTGTCCAGAAGCTCCTGCTGCATGCGGGTCTGGTTCGGGTTGAGCTGGAGTGAATGGAAATTCATGAATGCAACCTCTTCCAGCACAACCGCGTTGTGAACAGCCTCGTGCGCGTCCTTGCCCCAGGTAAAGGGACCGTGACTATGGACAAGGACAGCGGGAATCGCAGAGGAATCTTTGCCCCGGAAGGTCTCAACGATCACATCGCCGGTTTCTTTTTCATATTCGCCCGCAATTTCCGCCGGGGTCATTTCGCGCGTGCAGGGAATTTCGCCGTAGAAATAATCTCCCTGTGTCGTACCGAGGGGCGCAATTCCAACGCCCGCCTGCGCAAAGCTCGTCGCCCAGCGCGAATGCGTGTGGACAATGCCGCCGCAGTCAGGGAACGCCTTGTAGAGCACCAGGTGCGTCGGCGTGTCGCTCGACGGCTTCCATTTGCCTTCGACGACCTTACCGTTTAAGTCAACGACAACCATGTCTTCCGCTGTCATGCCATCATATGGCACGCCGGAGGGCTTGATGACCACCAGACCGCTCTCGCGGTCGAGCCCGGAGACATTGCCCCAGGTAAACGTGATCAGACCGTATTTCGGAAGCAGCAGATTTGCTTCCAGCACGTCCTGCTTCAGCTTTTCCAGCATATCGCGCCTCACTTCAGCTTCCACGCAAGGTCGTTCAGGAACAGCTCATGCTCCAGTCCCTCAACCGTGGTGTCCTTCGTGATGTGGACGAACTCGATGTCCATCATCCGCGCCCAGTCGCGCAGCTGCTCGGCGGTGACGTCGTAGCTGAAAACGGTGTGGTGTGCGCCGCCCGCGGTGATCCAGCACTCAATGCCGGTCGTGAGGTTCGGCTCTGCCTTCCACATGACTCTGGCAACCGGCAGATTCGGCAGCGGAAGGATCGGCTTGACCGCCTCGACGTCCTGCACGATCAGGCGCAGCCTTCCGCCCATGTCAATGAGGCTCACGACGACTGCCTTGCCGGGCTTTCCTTCGAAGACAAGACGTGCCGGGTCTTTTTCGTTCATACCGATGCCGAGGAAGTGCGTCTCGATGCGCGGACGGGTGCCGGCCAAGCTCGGGCAGACCTCGAGCATGTGCGCGCCGAGGGAATACTCGTGGTCCTTCACGAGG
>CALERM010000180.1 GCA_937907715.1 uncultured Clostridia bacterium | reverse complement strand
ATTGCAGCCGAAGCCCATGCACATCGTCAGCGCCTGCTTGCCGCAGCTGCCGCAGTGTTCAAACCCTGCATCCAGAAAAAACGCCACGCGCGGCAGATATCCGCTGTCTTCCAGCAGTGTAAAGAGCGGAAAGAAGATCAAAACCGGCGGCAGCATCACCGAGACAACCTTTGCCGTCGTCTGATACACACCTGCAATCAGCGCGCCCGACAGCCAGGAAGGCGCGTGGAAACTGTCAGCCACCGCCCACAAGACCCCTTCCATGGCGTCAAAGCACCGCTGCAGCAGCGCCGACGGCACATTCGCGCCCTGAATCGTCAGCCAGAATACAAGCCCCAGCAGCGTGCCAAGCAGCAGCCCGCCGGTGAAACGTCCGGTCAGCATCCGGTCTGCTCGCACCGCGCGCGCCTTTGCCTTCCCGTTTTCCTCGCGAACGACGCACCCGGCAATTTCCTCCGCGCGCCGGAC
Organism: uncultured Clostridia bacterium; assembly: GCA_937907715.1. Taxonomy (GTDB): domain Bacteria; phylum Bacillota; class Clostridia; order Oscillospirales; family Oscillospiraceae; genus CAG-170. The sequence goes on along the minus strand of CALERM010000180.1, from coordinate 1,056 downwards.
AAACCGGCTCGCAATCGCGTCAGACGCCTGTTCTGAATCGCCATGAAGTGCCCGTACCGCCTCCTGCGTCCCGCGGACGCTTTCGTCTATTACACCCATACGGCGCGGTCTCGGCTCCTCAAAGCCGTCGAGAATCCGCCGCAGCTGCTCCAGAAGCTCCTGCATGCCCTCTTCCCTGCCTGCCGACACTGCCACGACCGGTACGCCCAGCTCAAAAGACAGCGCGGCAAGGTCCAGACGAATCCCCTGCTTTTGCGCTTCATCCATCAGATTCACGCAAACAAACGCCCGGTCGGTCAGCTCCAGCACCTGCAAAGCTAAAATCAGACTCCGCTCCAGACTTGTCGCGTCACATACGGCGATCACGCAGTCCGCCTCTCCGCCGGAAATAAATTCGGCAGCAAGCGCCTCCTCCTGCGATTTACTGACCAGCGCGTATGTACCGGGCAAATCGACCAGCCGAATTTCCGTACCCTTATATCGACATGTACCCTGTGCCAACGCAACGGTCTTGCCGGACCAGTTTCCGGTGTGCTGGTGCATACCGGTCAGGGCGTTGAAGATTGTGCTTTTGCCGACATTCGGGTTTCCTGCCAGCGCAACGAGCTTCGCTTCCTGCCTGCGGGCGCCTGCTTCTGCCGCCGTCATGTGCCCGCCTCCGCAAGAATCTGCGCCGCATCACAGCGCCGCAGCGCAATCGCCGCACCGCGCACGGTAAATGCCATCGGAGAGCCAGCCGGCGCCACGCAGCGGCATGAAATGAACGTTCCCGGAATCAGCCCCAGGTCGAACAGCCGGCGCCGCAGCGCGCCCTCTACGCAGATTTCCGCCACACGCGCCGCCTGCCCCGGCAGCACCTCCGACAACGCTATCGTCTCTTTTCGCATTGCGTTCCCTCCTACCGGTTCTGTGTGATCAGAACCTGATACAGCTTACGCAGGCGTCCTTCAAAATGTGACAAAACGCGCGCCGCTTTTGAAAAGCGGCGCGCGTGAATCAAATATTGTGTTCAGTCGGGCAGCGCATCGAAGGCAGACTTGAGTGTTTCGAGCTTCG
>CALERM010000179.1 GCA_937907715.1 uncultured Clostridia bacterium | reverse complement strand
AACGCCCGCCCAGAGCGATCTGAGGAAAAGTGCAACAGAAATATACCGCCGCGTCTATATCGCAAGCTGTTCGGAAACGTGCAGCCAGCGTTCGATTTTGGTTTTAACCGCGGAAAACGCTGTTTTTCGCGGTAAAGGAGGCGCAACGAAACGGATGAGCTTTGCCGCTCGCGGCGAAGCGAAGTATGTGGAGTTTGCGCCGACGCGGTAAGGGTGGAAACGTGCGGTAAGAGCGCACGCATCGGCGTGGAAGCGTCCGTTGCTGTAAACTCTATCCGGAGCAACACCGTGGAGGAAACAAGGCCTGCCCGGCTGTTTCCGAGGAGGTGGCTGGAGCGCACCGGCAACGATGCGCCTAGATAGATGACTGTCGATTACAGAACCCGGCTTACAGACCCGATCGCAAAACCCCCGACACTGCGTGTCGGGGGTTTTCTGTCAAAAAAGCAATCGCTTTTTCGGCAGGGCGGAGCCGCCGGATAAAATAAATCTTCCATTTATTTCGCCATCTGCGGATGGCGAAACTCTGCGAGGCTGTGCTGCGAGGCAGTTTGATTACTTTTTGGTCAGGCAGTTGAGAATTGCGGTGATGGCAATGATCACGCCCATGACGATGAAAATGCCGAGCATGCCGGTACCCATATAGGGCAGCAGCTCTGCAAACTGTTCCGGATGAAAGTTCATGGTTTTCCCTCCTTATTTCGCAAAGAAATTCAGAATCAGACCGCCTGCGATGACAGACGCAATCTGCCCCGAGACATTGACGCCGATCGAGTGCATGAGCAGGAAGTTCTGCGGGTCTTCCTTGAGTCCCATCTTGTGGACAATCCGTCCGGACATCGGGAACGCCGAAATGCCCGCCGCGCCGATCATGGGGTTGATCTTCTTTTTGAGGAACAGATTCAGGAATTTTGCAAACAGGACGCCGCCCGCGGTATCGAACACAAAGGCAAAAAGCCCCAGCCCCAGAATCAGAAGCGTCTGCGGCTGCAGGAACTTTTCCGCCTGCATCTGCGACGCGATTGTCAGCCCCAGGAAAATCGTCACGAGATTTGCCAGGACCTTCTGCGCCGTCTCGGAAAGAGAATTCAGAACGCCGCACTCGCGAATCAGATTGCCGAACATCAGAAAGCCCACAAGGCTGACCGATGCCGGCGCAACCACGCCCGCAACAATCGTCGTCAGAATCGGAAACAGAATCCGCGTCGTCTTGCTGACCGACTTCTGCTCATAGGGCATGCGGATCAGCCGCTCGTTTTTCGTCGTCAGCAGCCGGATGACCGGCGGCTGAATGATCGGCACCAGCGCCATATACGAATATGCCGCAACCATGATGGCGCCAAGATACTGCGATTGCAGCTTCTGCGCCACAACGATTGCCGTCGGACCATCGGCAGCACCGATGATGGCAATAGACGCCGCGTCCGGAAGGTCAAAGAACATACCGGCAAGACAGAGCGTAAAGAAAATACCGAACTGCGCCGCAGCGCCAAAAATCATAAGCTTCGGGTTATTCAGCAGCGGACCGAAATCGATCATTGCACCGATGCCGATGAACAGAATCAGCGGGAACAGCTCGTTTGCAATGCCCGCGTCATACAAAACGCTCAGCGCGCCCCGCTCCAGCTGCCCGGACACCCACTGGTCAATCGCGCCCGACATCGGAAGATTTACCAGAATCGCGCCGAAGCCCATCGGCAGCAGCAGACTCGGCTCCATGTCCTTTGCGATGGCGAGGTAGATGAGCAGCCCGCCGATTGCCCACATGACCACCTGCTGCCACGTGAGATTTCCCAGATTGCTGTACAGAATTTCCATACACGTCTCCCCTTTTTCTGAAAGCTGAGCATAAAGGAAGCCGTCCGCAGACGGTGTTTTTCGCCGTACCCGGCGAAAAACAAAAAACTCTGATTGCCGCGCTTTGCGCAGCAATCAGAGTTTTGCCATTTCATCCAGCAGCGGGTCCCTTAGGACCGTTCTGACGCCATCTGTCGCGATTTCTCGCCGGCTACTTCCTCTCATGCACTTATCTACGTCAGTATACTGCGGTGCATCCGCAATTGCAAGAGAATTCTGCCGGAATTCACAAATTCTTAGCAATTATTTATTCATAGCGCAGCGCCTCGATGGGGTCCATCATTGCCGCCTTGTTTGCCGGGTAATAACCGAAGAACACGCCGACCGCCAGAGAGAAACCGAATGCCAGCGCAATCGCGCCGATACCCGGCAGCACCGCGTTATGTAAAAGTCCGCTTCCCACGTAGCCCATTACCGCGCCCAGCACAATGCCGATGGCGCCGCCGACCAGACAGATGATCACGCTTTCTACGACAAACTGAATGCGGATATTGCCGTTCGTCGCGCCGAGCGCCTTCCGGGTGCCGATTTCGCGCGTGCGCTCGGTGACGGAGACCAGCATGATGTTCATCACGCCGATGCCGCCGACAAGAAGCGATATCCCCGCAATGACTGAGATGGCGACCGAGAGGGTGTTCATCATTGAGTTGACGGACGAGATCATGCTGTCCATGCTGATTGCCGTGACGGTGTAATTTTCGTTTGTGCGGTAATAGCGCGCCAGATAGTTTTTGACTTCGGCGGCTATCTCCGTGCTGCTCTCGCCCACCGCCGCCTGCACGGTGATCATCGAGTACCCGCGCGACGCGCCCGTGATCTGCTTTGCCGTCGACAGCGGAATATAAAGAGAGGTTGCCAGGTCCTTATCGGACGCCGTGGAAAACGAGATTGCCGACTGCTCATACTTATAAACGCCAACAATGCGGAACGTGTAGCTTCCGCCGGACAGCTGCACGAGCACCTCCTGTCCGAGCGCTTGTTTCTGGTCGCCGTCAAAGAGGTTGTTTACCAGGCGGTCACTTACCACGCAGACCATACGCCGTCCGTCGTCGTCCTTCTGCTGCAAGAACCGTCCCTCGCTCAGTTTGACGTTGTTGACCGTGAAATACCCTTCATTGACGCCCATAGCGGAGACGTTGGCATATAGTCTTCCGTCCTTCGCCTTGCCGCTGCCGGCAGACTCAGACAGGCTCGTAGCGGCAAGTCTGCCCGCGAACTGCTCCTGCATCGCCGCAATCATTTCCGGCGTCATCAGATCAGTCGTCTCCGGCTGCTTCATGGTCATCATGCTCATCATGTCCTCGCTCGACACAGCCTCGCGTTCCTTTTCCTGCAAAGTCACAATGATCGACGAGGCGCCGAGGTCGCTCATGGTGCTGTTGATATAGCCGGAGAGTCCATCGCCCACGGTCAGAATGCCAATGACGGCGGCAATGCCGATGATGATGCCGAGCATGGTCAGCACCGCGCGCATTTTATTTGCTTTCAAGCCCTCAAATGCGAGGCGGATTGATTCACCGAGTCCCATCTTCTCTCGCGCCCCTTTCGCCTCCGGTGTATAAAATGCCGTCGCGCATGGTCAGCACCCGACCTGTTTCCGCCGCCAGCTCCTGATTGTGCGTAATGAGAACAATCGTCTTCCCCTGCTCGCGGTTGAGCTTGTGAAACAGGTCCATGACCATACGACCCGTTTTGCTGTCCAAAGCGCCCGTCGGCTCGTCGGCAAGGATAATCGCGGGATCGTTTGCCATCGCGCGCGCGATTGCCACACGCTGCTTCTGTCCGCCGGAAAGCTCGTTCGGCTGATGGTCCATACGGTCCGCCATGCCGACCAGATCCAAAAGCTCCTCGGCTCTTTGCGTGCGCTTTTTCTGCGGCAGACCTGCATACATCATCGGAAGCTCAACGTTCTTGCGCGCGTTGGTTCTGGAAATGAGGTTGAAGTTCTGGAACACGAAGCCGATTTTGCGGTTCCGGATCTGCGAAAGCTCGTCGTCCTGCGCGTCCTGCACATCGGTGCCGTCGAGCCAGTAGGTTCCCTCGGTCGGTCGGTCAAGAACGCCGATCATGTTCATCAGCGTCGATTTTCCGGAGCCGGACGCGCCGACAATCGAAACAAACTCCCCTTCATTCACGTCCAGATCAATTCCGTGCAAAATTTCCAGCTCATTCGGCTGTCCGATATAGAAGCGTTTGACAATGCCGCGCATCCGGATCAGCTGTCTGCCGCTCATTGATATGCCTCCATCTGCGCCATCATGTCCTCCAGCCCGGTCGCCTGCGCGAGAGTTACAGTTTTTCCGGCAAGCTCCAGATACGTCTTCGCCTCGGTAATGACGCGCAGCCCTTCTTCCACACCGGTTCCAGATACCGCAATATCCAGATCGTCGTCCAGACCCGTCGTTACCGGAAGCTTTTCCACCAGATACGTTTCCTTTTCCTGCGCGCGCAGCACGAGAATGCAGCTCTGCCCGCTTTCATCGGTAAAGACCGCCTCATAGGGAACTGTCAGAACATGCTCATCTCTGTCAATGATATAGCTCAGCCGCGCCTCCATGCCGATGCGAAGCCCGCAGTCCGCCGTGTCCACGCTGACCTCCGCTTCAAACGACGGGTCATTGGACGCCTCGGTGTCTCCCAGCTGGTTCTTTTTTGCCGTCGGCGCGATGGTCGTGAGCGTGCCGTAAATGACCGAATCGCCCGTCGCGTCGGATTTGATTTCGACCGTCATGCCGGTCTTCACATCGCCCAGGTCGTAGCCCTTGACGCTGGTGGAGACGACAAGATGGTCGGTGTCTTCGATTACGAACAAAAGCCCCGAGCCGCTTGAGCCGACGCTGGCATAGACCGCCGTCACGGTGCCGGAGACCGGCGCAGTGATTTTCGTGTCGTCCAGCGTTTGATTGAGCTGCCGGATCGCCTCCTGCGTGACCGCCGTATTCGCGCCTGCGTTCGCCGTTGCCAGCGTGTCGGAGTACGCCTCCAGCTGATCCTCGGTGCCCTTTTTCGTCGAGTCGAGGCTTGTCAGCGCCGTCTGATACGCGCGCCACGCGCTGTCGACCGCGTCCGCATAATCGCTGAGCGTCTGATCTTCGCCGCGCACCGCCGCATTATACGTCGCCTGCGCAACGTCATACGCCGACTGCGCCTGCTCAAGGGTCGTCCGCAGAGAAGAAACCTGACTGTCGAGAGACTCATAGGTCTGCTTTGCCTGCGTGGTCTTTTCCGTCAGCGTATTGACCGCAGACTGTGCCTGCTCCACTGCCGCCGGGTCCGGATTTTCTTCTGACAGAAGCGCGTCCAGCGTCTGCTGCGCTTCTTGCAGCTGCTGCTCAAGCGTCTCATACGCCTGCTTTGCCTCCCGGCGCGCCTGCTTTGCAGACGCATAGCCATCCTCTGCCTGATCGAGCGCCGTTGCCGCACTGTTGCGCTGCGCTTCGACAGACAAAACCTGCGTATTTTCGCCCAGCTCCACGTTTTCCTTGTACCGGTCGTAGGCGTTCTGTGCGCGGACATAGGCGTCGTAAGCCGTGTCGACCTGCGACTGCGCGCCGATCAGACTCGCGTTGAGTCCGGCGTCCAGCCCCTGCTTGAAGTTTTCGTACGCATCATAGGCGCTCTGCACCTGCGCGCCCGCGCTGCCGGAGGCGACCTCCATGGAGGTCTGCTGGGTCGCGATCTGGTTTTCGATTGCTTCCCCGTCCAGCTCGGCAAGAAGATCTCCCGCCTGCACCACGTCTCCGACCTCAACGAGAACAGATTTCACCTGGTAGGCAAGGGTCGAGTAGACCTTTGTCGTGTCGCTGCTCTCTACGGTACCGGTTGCGCTGACGCTCGACTCGAGATCCGCGTAAGACAGCACCTGCGTGTCAGACGTGAGAACCGTCTGCGTATTTGCGCCCTTTTTGCGCAGCAAAAAGCTTCCCGCAATGACTAAAACCACAACCGCCAGAACAATCCAGCGCTTTTTGAATTTCTTTTTCTTCCGCCGGGGCTTGGCGGCAGCTTCTTTCAGTTCTTCCATGGACCTTTCCTTGCTCCTTTGTGCGCGGGGCTGCCAGACGGGCAGATCTCCCCCAAATTACTGCCTTTAAGCATACGCCCATCGGGTTCCAAGTTCCTGAAGGTTTTGTGAACTTTCGGATACATTTGGATACAAAAGTTACAATTTTCGCAGCTTTCTGGAATCGCCGCCGCACAGAAAAACGCCGGAGCGGACTGCCCCGGCGCTTTGGTATGCTGTCTATTCTGTCATGATGCGGATGATTTCACGGTCCGTTTCGCGCATGCCCACGCGCCCGAGGCGGCTGAAGTTGGCGATGGAATTTTCCACGCCCTTTGCCACCAGTCCGTCGCCGCCGTAGAACTGCTGCCCGCAGCGAAACATCTCAAAGCCGAGAATGCCTGCCTCGACCGCCAGCGCGATTTTCGCCGCGCAGGAGGACTTTGCCCCGTCGCAGACGATGCCGGACGTAACTGCCAGAGCGTTGACAATCGTGTGGGAAATTTCCCGGCAGCCGCCGCCATAGAGATACGTAATGCCCGCGCCTGCGCCTGCGCCCGCGCTGACCGCGCCGCAGTAAGCAGAGAGTCTGCCGATGCCGGTCTTTTCGTGGAGCGTCACAAGGTTCGAAACCAGAAGCGCCCTGTAGAGCGTTTCCTCGCTGACGTTCAGCTCCTTTGCATACACATATACCGGAAGCGAGGCAGTAATGCCCTGATTGCCGGAGCCGGAGTTGATTACAACCGGAAGGTCGCACCCGTTCATCCGCGCGTCGGAAGCCGCGGCAGCGTAGGCGCGCGCTCTGGTACGCACATCGTCTCCGTAGGCCGCGAGCAGCACCTTTCCGATGCCCGCGCCATAATTTCCGTGCAAGCCTTCCTCGGCAATTGCGCAGTTGCATGAGAGCTGCCGCTCGAGAAGCGGCTTCACATCCTCCAGCTCGCAGGTATCGGCAAACTCGCAGATGTCCGCAACGTTCAAAAGCGTATAATCCGGCAACGTTTCCGCCGCAGAAGGCGCCTGCTCGGGGTCCTTGGCAAACACAACGCCCTCGTCCGTCTCCACAAGAACGATATTCGTATGCTCCTGCACCGCGCGCACGGTTGCAAAATGGTCCCGCGCACGCGCCGTCACTTCGATATCCAGCAGATACTCCGACTCTGCCGCCGTAATCTCAAACTCTGTCTGCGCCAGATACGCCGGCAGCGCCGCAATCTGCTCAGGCGTCACATGGGACACAACCTGCAGCCCCGCGTCCGCGTCTCCTGCCAGCGCGCCGATTGCCGCAGCCGCCGCAATGCCGCGCAGTCCGCCGGTGTTCGGCACGATGACGCTCTTGACGTTCTTGATGATGTTGCCGCTGGCGGCAACCTCGATGCACGTCGGAAGTGCCCCAAGCGCCCGCCTTGCAACCGCCGCGCAGTAGGCAATCGCAATCGGCTCCGTGCAGCCCATCGCACAGACCAGCTCCCGGTTGAGAATCTCCACATAGGTTTTATAGGTAAGGCTTGTTCGTTCCATGCCGCAAGCTCCTTCTTTCTGCCGCGCCGGCAGTTTTCTTTTATTCTACCATGTTCGCACCCGAAGGACAACCCCTCGCGCAAAAATGCCCGGGATTCTTCCCGGGCATTTGATTCATACGTGCGAAAGCAGGAACTTCCGCATATTTTCCTTCCCTTCCTCGCTCAGAGGAAAGGTTTCCTGCGCCTCCATCTCGCTTTTTTCGTAGCAGAACGGTCCGTGCCACAGCTCGCAGAGCATGGAGCTTGCCTCCATGTCGACCTCCTTGGGATTTTTCATCGTGATGGCAGGCGTCACCTTGAAGCGAAGCGCGCCATAGCTTCCGGTGAAGACGTTGTTGTTTTCAAAGCTGTGCAGCACCGGCAGAAAAAGCTCCTCCATTACGCTGTCAACGCCTCCATTTCATCGAGCAGCCCGCCGAAGGTCTCGAGCGCCCGGCTGACCGGCTCTGCCGTCGTCATATCCACGCCCGCGCCGCGCAGCAGCTCGATGGGGCTCTTGCTGCACCCGCCGGAGAGGAAGCCCAGATACCGCTTCACCGCGGGCGCACCCTCGCGCAAGATCCCTTCAGACAGTGCAATTGCCGCTGCGTAGCCGGTGGCATACTGGAAGACATAGTAATTGTAGTAGAAGTGCGGAATGCGCGCCCACTCGAGCGCAATCTCCTCGTCCAGCACCACGTCATCTCCATAATAAAGCGCATTGAGCTTCCGGTATTCCTCGCAGAGAACCTCCGCCGTGAGCGTTACGCCATTGCTGCTCAGCTCCGCCATTTTGAGTTCAAACTCGGCAAACATCGTCTGGCGGTACAGCGTCGTGCGGAACTGTTCGAGGAAGTGGTTGATCAGGTACGCACGCTCTTTTTTGTCTGTTGTGGTCGAGAGCAGGTACTGCATCAGAAGCGCCTCGTTGCACGTCGAGGCAACCTCTGCCACGAAAATCACATAGTCCGAGTAAACGACCGGCTGGGTCTTGTTGGACAGGTACGAATGAATCGCGTGCCCCATCTCATGCGCCAGCGTAAACTCGCTGTCCAGCGTCCCCGTGTAGTTGAGCAGCACATACGGATGCACGCGCGCGCCCGCAGAATACGCGCCCGAGCGTTTGCCGGTGTTCTCATAGACGTCAATCCAGCGGTTCTGAAAGCCCTCCTGCAAAATTGCGCCGTAGCGCTCGCCCATCACGCCGAGTGCCTGCGCCACGGTCCTTTTTGCCTCGTCAAAGGGAATTTTCCTTTGCGCCGTTTCAACAAGCGGCGTATAAAGATCGTACATATGAAGCTCGTCGACACCGAGCAGCTTCTTTCGCAGGCGCATATACCGGTGAAGCTTGTCAAGATTCTGATGGACCGCCTCAATCAGCGCATGATACACGCCAACGGGAACCTCCGTTGCATCCAAAGACGCTTCCAGCGGCGATGCGTACCGGCGCGCCTTCGAGAAAAATTCCAGCTGCCTGACCTGCCCGCAGAGCATCGCGGCAACCGAGTTTTTATACGCGCCGAAGCCTGCGTACAGGCTCTCAAAGGCGTTCTTCCGCAGCGTCCGGTCGGGCGATTCCATCGCGGCAATATAGCTGCCCTGCGTGATGGGGTGCTCGGTTCCTTCCTGATCAAGCGCCGGGCGGAAGGTCAGATCGGCGTCTGCAAACAGCGAGTAGATTTCCTCCGGCGTTCCCGCCATCTCACCTGCCATCGCCAGAAGCTTTTCCTCGCGCTCGGAAAGAATGTGTTCTTTTTTACGGCGAATGACGTCAAAATGCCGTCGGTAGAGCTGCAGGTCCGGCTCATCCCGGTAGAACTTCTCCATTTGCTCGTCCGAAATGGACAAAAGCTCCGGCACCTCAAACGCCGTATCCGCGCCCAGCTGCACCCAGACCTTGGTCAGCCTGCCGGTCAGGTCCTGATAGACGGGGTTTCTTGTGTCCTCGTCGCTTTTTCTCTGCGCATAGTTTGCAAGACGGTCGAGAAGCAGCGAAATCTCTTCGCCGAGTCTCTGGTATTCCAGCAGCGTCTTTGCGTCTGCGGATAGCTTCCCGGCGTAGCCCGGCAGGCGCGCGCCGAGCGCCTTGAGCTTTTCCAGATCGGAAAGCCACGCCTCGTCCGTCTCATATAAATCCTCAATTGCCCATGTATCTTCCCGCGCAAGCTCCTCACGCGAACGGATTTTTTCTGCCACCTGGGGTTCCTCCTGTCATGCATTGTAGGTTTCAACAAATAGTCTACCACATTTTTAGTACCTTCACAACCACCTGCCGGTTTTTTACCCGGACGCTTGCTTTTGGGAGTCGATGTTTGTACAATTATGCCGTTATTGTGCAGATTTTTTTCACGCGAGGAGACGATTCCATGAAACAGCAAACCCGCGGCAGCCTCATGCTTCTGCTCTGCGCCATGGTCTGGGGCGCGGCGTTCGTCGCCCAGAGCGAGGGCATGAACTATGTCGGACCGTTTACCATGCAGGCGACCCGCTATTTTCTTTCGGGTCTGGTCCTTCTGCCGGTCATTGCGCTGCGCGACAAGAGAGGCATCTCCGTCCGCCCGGCAGGAAAGGCAGCCAAGCAGCAGCTGCTGTGCGGCATGATCTGCGGCGCGCTGCTGTGCACGGCAAGCATCATCCAGCAGTATGGCATCATCCACACCACGGTTGGAAAGTCCGGCTTCATCACGACGATGTACATCATCCTCGTTCCGTTTCTCGGGCTTTTTGTGAAGCTGCGCGTGAGGCTTATGAACTGGGTCTGCGCGGTTCTGGCGCTTGTGGGTCTTTATCTTCTGTGCGCCGGCGGCGAGGGACTGTCCGGTGTCAATCTCGGCGACTGGCTGACGCTTCTGTGCGCGTTCTTCTTTGCCTGCCACATTCTTTTCATCGACCGCGCCTGCCATGATCTGGACGGTGTGCGCCTGTCCTGCGTGCAGTTTTTCACTGCGTCGGCAATCTCGATTCTCCCGATGCTGCTTCTGGAAAAGCCGAGCCTTGCCGCAATTGCCAGCGCGTGGCTTCCGATCGTCTACGCAGGCGTATTTTCGGGCGGCGTCGGCTACACGCTGCAAATCCTCGGACAGCAGCTCGTCGCGCCCACGCTCGCCAGCATGATTCTGAGTCTGGAATCGGTCTTCGCCGTCCTGTTTGGCTGGATTCTGCTGCATCAGGCGCTGAGCGCCAGAGAGCTGCTCGGCTGCCTCGTCATCTTCATTGCTATCATCATTGCCCAGCTTCCTTCCAAAGAGAAATCCGCCGCGTGAGCGCCGCAGACTCCCCGTCAAGCATAATATGCTTCAAAAAACGGCGCAGCAGAAGCTGCGCCGCTTCTTCCTTGCCCCTGCCGACCGGCATGTAAATGTGCAGGATATGCACCGGTCTGAATGGACCGTGTACAATTTTTTGCCGAACGGCAAAAATAGAACTTGACGAAGTGCTTAAAACATGTTATGATATGCAAGCAAATTTGAGAGATGCTAGTGTGGCTCAGT
>CALERM010000178.1 GCA_937907715.1 uncultured Clostridia bacterium | reverse complement strand
CCCTCGGAGAGGATTTTATGCGCGTAATCGCCGATTTCTACGGTCGTTTTGAGACTCGCGACGGTTTCGACAGGAATCACATCCAGCACGTCGAGGCTGACATCCGTCCGGCGGCGGAACATGTTTCTGAGAATCGCCTTCGTGTTCGACAGCGCGCAGACGACAATCGGAACGTTCGCCTTCTGCGCGATTTTGAACGCGCCGTTGCGGAAGGGCTGTAAGAGCCCCGATTTGCTCGTTCCGCCCTCAGGGAAGACGGCGATGGAGGCTTTGTCCTCCTTTAAAAACTGGATTGCTTTCAGAATTGCCTTGAGCGCCTCGCGGTCATTGTTGCGGTCGAGCGGCAGACAGAGGACCTTGCGCATGACCTGCGCGACGACAAACAGAGAGAAATTTTCCGTCTTCGAAATGAACGCCAGCTCCGCCCATGGCATCGCGTAATAAAAAATAATCGGGTCGAAGGCAAACAGGTGGTTGGAAATCAGCAGGAACCGACCCTTGCGCGGCACCTTTTCCAGCCCTGTCACATGCACCCGCACACCGCCCAGATCCAGCGCGAGCCGCGAAAACTGATTGAGCAGAAACCGAAAATACCGACTTGGCTTTTCTGACAGCTTTGCCGGATTGACAAACAGGCACGAGACCACCAGCACCAGCAAAAACAGCAGCACCAGCCCCGCAAAGCAGCCGGCGAACAGCAGTGGCAGCTGCCACAGAACCGCCCAGTCTGCAAACCAGCTGCAGGCCGCACTGACGGCGGCAGAAAAAACAGCGCTCAATGCGAGCAGAACATAGACCATGAAAGAAAGACCTCGATTGGAAACAGATTCACACCGCTCTTTAGTATACTGCAATCGGGTGCAAAAAGACAACCTTAATTTTCTGTTTCCAAAAAGTTTACAAATAAAGCGCCCGCCGGAATCCACCGAGGGCGCTCACTTGCCGTGAGGGTATTCCAACTGGAAATGTATCTGGCAGCGCGAAAAGGACCGCTGTCCGGGTGCGTTGGGGGTTTTCAGATACACCATAGGTGCGCTGAGAGTTGGAAGTATATACCCTTAAAGTTTTTGCTGCGAAAGCCAGATGTCCATGATCAGGCTGTGCGGCAGGATTTTCACCAGCGCCATCTGCGCGCGCGCGATGAAACCGAATTTGCTGACGTCCTTGCCGCGTTTGGCATCGCGCCACGCTCTGGCAACGATCTGCTGCGGCTCATACATGGCGGTGTATTTCTTGACGACGGGCTTTTCCCCGTCGATCACCGCGTGGTCAAAAAATTCCGTTTTCGTCCAGAATGGGCAGACCGCCATGACGGAAATATCCTTGTCGTCGAGCTCCCGGTTGAGCGCGCGGCTGTAGCTCAGAACGAACGCCTTGCTTGCTGCGTAGACGCTGATATAGGGTACCGGCTGGCAGGCGGCGACGGAGGCAATGTTGATGATCTGTGCGCCGGCGTGCATGTAGGGAATGGTCAGCTGGCACATCGCCATGAGCGCTTCGCAGTTGAGGTCCACCATGTTGAGGTTCTGGGAGAGCGGCGTGTCGCAGGCAGCCTGGAACTTTCCGTAGCCGCTGCAATTGACGAGCAGCTGCACGTTTGCCTGCGCGTTTTCCAGCAGCTCTTCATAGTGCCGGAAGCTTTCCCGGTCGGTCAGATCCAGCGCAATCGGGCGCACAGGAAAGGGGACCGTCTCCTGCAGGCTTTCCAGCCGGTCGAGGCGGCGGGCAATGACCCAGACCTCGTCGAACGTGTCGTAGGTGTTGATGGTTTCGGCAAAGACCTTGCCCATGCCGCTCGACGCACCGGTGATGATGGCAATTTTTTTCATATCGAAAGACTCCTTCCGGAAGTTAAGTTCGCAAAACACGGGAAAATCCAGAATTTTTTATAGTATACCACACAAAAGCATTCCATGCAAGTGTACACAAATACACGAAAGCCGCCGCAGATGCTCTGCAGCGGCTTTTGGAAACGTGCTTAAAGCTCCGGACCCTGATTGCTGTAGCTGTCGGGGCGGTTGTGCTGGGCGGGGTTGTAGGTGAAATTCGGGAAGGTGGTGGTCGCACCGTTCGAGCGCTCATAGCAGATTTGGCGGTAGAAGCTGGCTTGCGCGGCTTCGATATAGGGGTTGACCCACAGTGCACCGATGCCGAGGGTCAGCGCGGCAAGGAGGTTCCAGCCGATGAAGCTGAAGTGCAGACAGAACAGCCGCCACTTGTTGCCCTGCATGAGATCCGTGGAGGCTTTGATCGCATCCATCGGGCGAAGTCCCGGATGCTCATAGAGGATATAGGGCGCCATGGCATAGCTGTAGCCCGCGACGATGCCGGGGATGATTAGAAGCAGCGTCCACAGCACGACAAAGATGACGGTCAGCAGCGACAGGAGAAATCCGTCTCCAAAGCGACCGAACTGGGAGAAGATATCTGCAAACTGCGCGTCCTTGTGATCGATGAGCGCGAGGTTGAACTTTGCGTAGTCGAGCTGGACCGTGCCGCCGACGACAAAGCAGA
>CALERM010000177.1 GCA_937907715.1 uncultured Clostridia bacterium | reverse complement strand
CGATGTCCCAGCCGTGGATATTAAAGAAGGCAAAACCCATCCACCACGCCAAATTCTCGATTACTATCACGCATACTACCGCAGTAGATAAAAGAATAGCTTACTTATTCTTTATTTGGTGGATCAAAATCCTCATCTTTGCATTTGCGGATAATGTGTTTGGTGCGGTCAAGTGGCAGAGGGACATCCTCCTCTGCGAAATACTCCACCTTCACAACTTCCGCTGCGGAGTGGCGGTTATCCTTGCCGACGGGTACAATCACATAATCGCCAACGGAAATATTGTCCTCATCGGCAATGTAGTAATAGCTTTTGTAGCCCTCGTTAAATTCCACGCTATCAAAATTTCGTTGTTCAATGCAAAAACCAGTTGACCATCTCGCTCTTTTACGCTACACTGATTTTACTTTTGATTTTTGCTCATAAACGAATCATAAAGCAAAAAGATGCGCAGGCACCCCCCTTTGGGGAAACCTGCGCATCTTTTTTTAGCGCTATTTTGCAACACGTCCTTCTCTGTTTTACATATCTTTTGCCGAAGCTGAATACTTCCGGTCCGGCAATGCTTTAGCACACCTGAATCCATCGGCTAACAGTAGTAAGCTTGAATTCCTTTCTTATCACTGTTCAGCCAATGGTTTCAGGCTTTTTCTTATTCAATCCGGCGGTCTACTGCACCCGGTAGCCGGAAAGGACCAGCTCCACGAGGACCTGCCAGAAATCGTGTTCCTCCGCGCTGTAATACCGGCTGTCCGAAATCTCGTGAAAAGACACGATGCGGTTTATTTCATCCAGCCATGCTTCATTCTGCATACGTTTCATCATTCCTTCTCAAACGCTTTTGTTCCGCGTCATGACTGCGCCGCACCGTCCAACGGGACATTTCTGGCGCTTTCGATGTAAAAATCGCCCGGATAGCACAAAAACGTGTATTGCTTGCGCGCGACAGGCTCCGGTCCTACCCGATCCAGCACAGGATAAAAATCCACGGTATAGGTCACTTCGTGTCCGTCTGTCTCCTTGGAGACCATCTGTATCAACATATCCTGGTCTCTGGCTTCAAGATATAGCGTCTGTGCGACCACCATGCCGCTTTCCGCGTCATAGCCTGCACACTTCCTGATATCAAAGGTGTACCATCTGAAATAGCAGTCGAGCGTCCGGTGAATGACGCTGCCCGGGAAATAGAACAGTCCGTCGTCCGGGTTCTGGTATTCCTCCAGTACGCTGCGGTCCGTCCACCAGAGAAACATCCGGAACAACTCGTCGGAGGAAAGATCGCCCGGGTCATCGAAGATAAAAGCGTCGTCCGGCTGCACCTCCTCGATGCCAATGATAAACGCCAGAAAATCGCCGTCCGGAAGCGCCGACAGATCCGACGTAATCGCCTCGCGCAGCGCCGTGTCTCGCAGGAAACTTGTGTCCACGGCGTCTTCCTGATTGGCACTCTGGTTCATGTCCTGCCAGTATGTTTCGGAATAAACGACGATTTCAAACACACGCTGCTGCACGCGCGAGAAGCTGATCTCTGCGCGCCGCTGCCCGTTGACCGTAAACGAGAGCGTATAGAAGCTATCGGCAATGAGGCTCAAGACCGCATAATCGTCCGCGCCCTCATAGCCGTAGACATACTGCGTCTGCCACCGTTTCAGTTCCCGGTCCACGCACGGGAATTTGTCGAACACCTCGTCAATCGTATCGCCGAGGCAGATACCGCGGAAGCTGGGCGCGTCCTGCGCCGTTTCACAAATAATTTCGTCATTTTCTACCGTACCATCCCAGCGAAGCTCCATCAGCTGCGGCGTCCGGTAGCCGTTCTGCCGGAAATAATAATAAACGCTCTGATTGTCCAGCAGCGCATTGCCGTATGCATCGGGCACAAGAGCTCCCGTGATTGCTTCGACCTGCGCCTGCGTCATGCCGGTCTGCACGCCATTTGTGCGCGTCAGCTCCCATTCCTGCAGGGGCTGCGTCACGTCATACGTTCCGTCGTTCGGAAGCGCCGTGAAGGGCGGCTCTTCGATGCTCAGCTCCGTGTGACTCAAAAAGACCGGCTCGCCGTCCTGCATATAAAAGCTGAGCGTATATTCCCGGACCTCATGCAGATCCGGCGTGTCGCCGTTTACAATCTCGTCGCGGTACTGATACCATTGATCCCAGCCGCTGAACGGCTCATCATACGCCATCAGGCAGTACTGCACGCAGTAAATGGTTTTCCCGCCCAGCTCCTCGTCCAACACGCTGTCGAGCCGCGCCAGAAGCTCCTCCGGTGTTCCCATTGGTATGGGCGTATAGCGTTCGCCATCGAAGGTATAGTCGCTACTCCGCACAGTGTGTATCACATCCTTGACCGCAAAGTGCGTCTTGATTTCGCTTTCGACATACTCCTTGGACATATAGCCCTGCTCCTTGAGTGAAGAGCCGCCCTTTTCATACATCCAGTACAAATACGCACCCGCTGTAGTTGGCGCAGCACCGTGCGAAAAGACCGGCAGAATATCCAGCCGCCACTGGTGCGCGAAGTCAAACCACTCCGCCCGCCCGGTCTCGTCGACCGAAAGCTCTTCTTCCAGCGACGTGCGCTGCGGCTGCGCTTCTTCCGCGACCGGTTCCGGCGCTGCTTCGGCTTCCGGCTCCGTCTTCGGCTGCGCCTCTTCTGCGGAGGATGCAGACGGTTTCGCTTCTCGCTGTGTGAGCTCTGCAAACGAGCAGCCGGTTGCCGTTACGGTGAGCGCCAGCGCCAGAACGACGCAAAGAACGTTCGTTTTCTGTTTTTTCGTCAGAAACAAAATCCGCTCCTTCACAGGAGGTCCCGCCAGACTCAAAGCGGCTTTTTTCCTCGGCGCCTGCGCAAGTATCGCCCGTGCGTAGGCGATGCGCTGCTCGGACGCCAGCCCTGCCGCAACGGCTTCATCACAGGCAAGCTCCGCATCGCGCTTCGAGAAAATCGCCGCCAGCCAGACCAGCGGGTTCCACCAGTAAACGATCACTGCGATTGTCCGGCAGAATGACCACAGGAAATCCAGATGCCGCAGATGTGTCAGCTCATGGCGCACAATCAGCTCCGCCTCGTCGGTTTGCAGCACGTCCTGCGTCAAGTAGACCGCCGGAATCAGTCCGGCAAGGCACGGCGATTTGATGCGGCGGGAGATGTAAATGTTCGTCCTCCCCCGTTTTCCGAGGAATTTCCGGCTTTTATGCAGTCGAATTGTAAACATCAACCATGTCGAAAGCAGCCATAATCCGAGCAGTGCGCTGCCGCTGAACCAGACGATTTTCAAAATCTGCGCGGTCGTGAACGGCTTTGCCGCCGGTTTTTCCGGCTCCTGCGCGGCGGGCGCTGCGGACTTCGTGACCGTCTCATGCGGCTGCGCCGTGGTCTGCTCCGGCAGTATTATTGTTTGCGCGGGTGCAGTCGGCTGAACAGTTGCCGCTGACGGCGCTGGGACCGTCGGCGCGGTCGAAACCGCGGGCAGCGTCGCTTCCCCTGCCTGCGTGGTTTGTATGGTATTTACAGGCGCAGTCCCTTCCTCCGCCGGAAGAACCGGCAGCGAAAACAGCGTCCCCGGCAGGCAGAGCTTGAACAGCACGACCAGCCAAAGCCCGTAAATCATCCGCTTCGGCACGTGGTTTTTGAACGCCGCCCGCACCAGAAAGACGACTGCAATCAGCGCCGAGAGCGTCAATATGTCCCGCAGCATATCAGTCCTCCCGCGTTTCCGCCGCGTCCAGAATGGCGCGCAGCTCCTGAATGTCCTGTTCTGAAAGTGCGCCGCGATCAACTAAGCTAGAGACCATCATGCCCACGCTGCCGCCGTAGACCTTGGACAGAAACGATTCCGTTTCCTC
>CALERM010000176.1 GCA_937907715.1 uncultured Clostridia bacterium | reverse complement strand
CAAACTCATGCACGCAGTAGGCGTTGTCCCACATGAGCATGAAGTCCTTCGCCGCCGGGGTCAATCTGGCAATGCGGTGAACCGTCTCGTCGGAGTAGATAATGCCGTCGGGGTTGGAGTACTTCGGCACGCACCACATGCCCTTGACTGCCGGGTCCTTCACCAGCTCCTCGACCATGTCCATGTCGGGTCCGGTGGGCGTCATGGGGATGGTGATCATCTCGAAGCCAAACGACTGGGTGATCTTGAAGTGGCGGTCATAGCCCGGCGCGGGGCAGAGCCACTTGACGCTGTCGAGCTTGCACCACGGCTTTTCCGAGTGCAGCATGCCGTGCGTCACCGCCTTGGAGACGGCGTCGTACATGAGTGTCAGCGACGCGCTGCCGCCGATGAAGCACTCTTCGGGCTTGCAGCCGAGAATGTCGGCAAACAGCCGCTTTGCAGACGGCAGACCCGAAAGCTCACCGTAATTTCTCACATCCATGCCGTCGCACATGCACTGCTCGGGGCTATGGAGAATCGTCAGAAGATCGGATACCAGATCCAGCTGTTCCTTTCCAGGCTTGCCGCGCGCCATGTTAAGCTTGAGATTCTGCGCCTTCAGCGCTTCATATGCCGCCTGCGCGCTCGCCAGCTCCTGCTTCAGTTCTTCGTGTGTGCGGTCTTTGTATGCAACGCTCATTTTTTCCGCAACCTTTCTGTCCGTATTTTTTTCTTTCCTTTCAGCCGCGCTTTCCGCGCTGCTATCTTGTGTTACAGTATACCAGTTCTTCTCCAAAAAGCAAGCGAAGAAGCAACACAAAAATGGAAGGATTCCGCAAAAATTGCCCGCCGAGAATCGGCGGGCAATTGGGGGGTAACGAAATGCTTACTTTGCAGCCTTCTTTGCCGCAGCCTTGGCTTCCCAATGGTTGACGCAGATGGCGCAGGACGCATCGCCGACAACGTTCAGCGCGGTACGACCCATGTCGAACAGGCGGTCGATGCCGTAGATGATGCCGATGTAGGTCGTCGGGATGCCGACAGCCTCGAGGACCATTGCCAGCATGATCATGCCTGCGCCGGAGGTACCGGCGGTGCCGATGGAGGCAAGGGTCGCAGTAACGACGATGGTGACCATCTGCGTGACGCCGAGTTCCATGCCGATGCACTTTGCCAGGAAGATTGCAGCCACGCACTGATAGATCGCGGTGCCATCCATGTTGATCGTTGCGCCGAGCGGCAGAACGAACGAAGAAATGTCCTTCTCAACGCCCATCTCATCGCAGCATTCCTTGGAAACCGGCAGAGAAGCGACGGAGGACGTGGAGGTGAAGGCGAACACTGCCGCGGGCAGGATGCCCTTGAAGAACTTCATGGGACTCATGCCTGCGAAAACCTTGACGGACATGCTGTAAACGAGAACCGTGTGAATGATGTAGCCGATGTATGCCGCCAGCAGAACCAGACCCAGAGAGCCGAGAATCTTCGGACCCTGCGCCGCGACGACCCAGCTCATCAGGCAGAACACACCAATCGGGGAAACGCGGAGGACGAAGGACATAACCGTCTGTGTGACCTCGTTGAACGAGGAGACAAACGTTGCAAAGGGCTTGCCCTTTTCGCCGGCGACGAGAACGCCGCAGCCGAACAGCAGCGCGATGACAATGATCTGGAGCATCGAAGCGTCGATCAGCGGCTGCACCGCGTTGGACGGGAAGATGTTCTTGATCGTGGTCATGATGTCGCTTTCCTTCGCCTCATATGCCGCGTCCTCGGCAAGAGACAGAACCGGGAAGTTGCCCTTGAAGAGGTTTGCCACCACAAGGCCGATCACGCAGGCAACGGCGGTGGTAGCGAGGAAGTACACAACAGTCTTCCAGCCAATCTTACCGACCTTGCCGATATCGCCCATGGAGAACATGCCGTCCATAATGGAGAGCAGCACCAGCGGCACAACAATAAACTTCAGAAGGTTGACGAAAATGTCGCCGAAGGGCTTGAGATAGCTCGCCGTAAAATCGGTTGCCGCTTCCGCGCCCATGGCTGCCCAGAGAATCGCGCCGACCGCGATGCCGGCAGCCAGACCGATCATGATCCATGCGCCGAGACTGAGCTTTTTCTTTTCTTTCATAGACTCTTTTCTCCTCAGATTCAAATTTGCGGAAGCTTTCACATCCTACCGCATTGTGATTTTATCATTCGTGCGAAGGGATGTAAAGGATTTTTTGCATCACATTATTTTTTCGTGAAGTCTGCCAAAGTTTTCGTTGTGTTTTTGACGAATGAAACGATTTCATTTGTTTTTCTTTCGTAACCATTTCACAACATCTGCCGTCATTTCTGCAAGAACGCATGCAAAAAGAACACATGCATGTTCCTGTGTTTTCCAGTCACGTGCATGTGTTCTCTGCATGTTTACAGTAATTTGCAGCCGTTTGCAGTCAATCCTGCGTCGTTTCGTACCCGCAGAAGCGGATTGCCGCCTTGGCAAGCTCCGCCGTGGGGTCGATGAAGGGACCTTCCACCGGCAGGGTATCTGCGACAATCGGAAGCTCCGTGCAGCCGAGGATGAAGTAATCCGCGCCCTTTTTGCGCAGCTGCTCCAGAAGCTCCTTCCACGTTTCCTCCTCCGGCGCAAGCGGCCTCGACGCTTTGACCACGTCATAAATGAGATACATCAGCGTGTCTTTTTCCGCGTCGTCCGGAATGATAAACGGGACGCCCTCTTTTTCAAGCGCTCTTTCATAAAGCCCGGTTGCAAGCGTGCCCTTCGTGGCAAGCACTGCCGCCGTCTTCCCGGGGTAGAACTTCGCGCACGCCTTTGCCGTCGCCTCCAGCATGCTCAGAAACGGCAGCTTTGTCTCCGCCTGCAATTGGGGCAGGAAATAGTGCGCCGTGTTGCAGGGCATGATCACGCAGTCTGCCCCGCAAGCTTCCAGCGAATGAAGCGCCGAACGCATCTCCGGCAGCGGGTCCTTGCCGCCGTTCAGAATTGCCGCCGTGCGGTCGGGAATCTGCGCGTTGGAGTCAATATAGACGCGGATGTGGTCGTTGTCGCAGCCCGCCTTTGTGAGTAACGTGATCTTCCGGAAGAGGTCTGCCGTTGCAAGCGGTCCCATGCCGCCGAGAATGCCGATGGTCTTTTTCATATGCACACTCCTGTTCTGTTATCCTGTAATAAGTCCCTGAAGGACCTTGACTGCCAGCAAAATGAGGACAATGACGACCGTGGGCTTGACGATCTTCGAACCGTTTTTGATTGCAAGTCCCGAGCCGATGTAATGACCCAGCACGCTCGTCACTGTGCCGATGATCCCCAGGGCGATGAAAACCTTGCCGCTCATGAGACTTGTAAAGAGCGCGCCCATGTTGGACGCAAGATTCACGAGCTTCACATTGCCGCCCGCGGTGCGCACGTCCATCTTTGCCAGATTGCAGAAAATGAGCAGCAGAAACGTCCCCGTGCCGGGTCCATAGAACCCGTCATATGCGCCCACGACCAAAGACGCCGCGCACACAATCGCCATCTGCTTTTTGGGCGCAATCTCGCCCCTTTCTTCCGGCAGCTCCCGCTGGCGCAGCACCACGAACGCTACCACCGGCAGCACAATCAGCAGCAGATACTGCAAATACTTTTCCTCGATCATCAGCTGCAGCTTCGTTCCGAAGTGCGCGCCGACGAGCGCCAGCACAATCGACGGCACGCCAAGCTTCCAGTCGACGTAGCCGTTTTTGATGAACCGCCCGGTCGAGGCGATGGTTCCGAGTCCTGCCGAAAGCTTGTTTGTCCCCAGCGCATAGTGTGCCGGAAGTCCTGCGATCAGGTACGTCGGCACCGAAATAATTCCGCCGCCGCCCGCGATGGCGTCTGTGAACGACGCGAGAAACACGCCGACCGCCACAATCAGCGCCATCTGGAGTGTCAGATCTCCTGTCTGCATTTTAAATTTCTCCTCTCGCCGCGCGCCGGAGCATCCAGGCAACGCCGTCTTCCCGGTTGCTCGGCGCAATCACATCCGCCGCCTTCTTTGCCTGCTCGCCTGCGTTGCCCATCGCCGCGCCGATACCGGCATAGCGGAGCATCGCACAGTCGTTGCCGCTGTCGCCCATCGCCAGAACCTGTTCGCGCGCGATGCCCAGCTTTTCCGCCAGCGCCCGCAGCGCAACGCCCTTGTCGGTATCCCGGCTCATGACCTCCAGATCGACTGCCCAGCCGCCGTCGGTCAGAAAGACAGGAAGCCTTCTGACCGCTTCGTACGCCTTTTCATATTCCGCGCGGTTCGGGAACGTCACATAGAGCTTTTCCACCGGACCGTGATAGCTTTCCACGAAGGCGTCCAGATCGTCCACGATGATGTGCGACTGCTCCATGAGCGTGCGCATTTTTTCTTCCATATAATCGGTAAAATGGTCCATACACCAGCGCGAATGGCGGACCGAAAGCCCCGTGTAGAAATGCACCATGCAGTCCGCCTGCGCCACCGCGCGATATGCCTGCTTACCGAGCTCCTCCGGCATACTGCACTCATAGAGCGTTTCCATCGTCCACACGTCGAGCGCGTAGGCGCCCGTGCCGCAGCTCAAATACCGCACCTGGGGCAGCTGGCGCAGAATGTCGCGCACCTCGACGAACGCGCGCCCCGTGCATACAACAATCTCGATGCCCGCCGCCTTTGCCTCACGGATTGCTTCCTTTGTCGCAGGCGTAATGGAGTTATCCGGCGCAAGGAGCGTACCGTCCACATCCAGCGCCGCCAAACGAATTGCCATATCAAACCCTCACTCTGTTTTTCTGTTACGCGCCCTATTTTACCAGCATCCGACAGGTAAATCA
This sequence comes from uncultured Clostridia bacterium, assembly GCA_937907715.1. Lineage (GTDB taxonomy): Bacteria > Bacillota > Clostridia > Oscillospirales > Oscillospiraceae > CAG-170. Next base: position 6,252 of record CALERM010000176.1, on the reverse strand, counting down.
AGGCGCACATCGACGTGGAAATTCACAATTTCTTCTTTTTTTAGCCCTGCAACTATGATATAATGCAATTTCAGGAATCAGGCAAATTACTTCGCGCCGTACACAGGCGCAGGAAGGCAGAAATATATGGGACTGTTTACAAAAATGTTCGGAACGCGCTCGGAGCGCGAGGTCAAAAAGCTCACCGCCACGGTTGACAAGGTCATGGCGCTCGAAGAGCCGTACAAAAAGCTCTCGGACGACGAGCTGCGCGCCAAAACGCAGGCGTTCAAAACGCGCCTTGCCGGCGGCGAAACGCTCGACGAGCTGCTGCCGGAGGCGTTCGCAACCATCCGCGAGGCGGCAAGCCGCGTGCTCGGCATGCGCCCGTACCGCGTGCAGGTCGTCGGCGGCATCGTCCTGCATCAGGGCAGAATCGCCGAAATGAAGACCGGCGAGGGCAAAACGCTCGTCGCCATTCTACCGGCATATTTGAACGCGCTCACCGGCGAGGGCGTTCACATTGTCACCGTCAACGATTACCTTGCCAAGCGCGACTCGGAGTGGATGGGCAAGGTCTACCGCTTCCTGGGGCTTTCGGTGGGTTTGATTGTCCACGACCTCTCCCCTGCCGAGCGGCGCGCCGCCTATGCCGCAGACATCACCTACGGCACCAACAACGAGCTGGGCTTCGACTACCTGCGCGACAATATGGCAATTTATAAAGAGGAAATGGTCCAGCGCGGACATGCCTTCGCCATCGTCGACGAGGTCGACTCCATTCTGATCGATGAGGCAAGAACGCCTCTGATCATCTCCGGCAAGGGCGAGGAATCGTCCAAGCTCTATGAGATGGCAGACTATTTTGTCGCCCGGCTCAAAAAGCAGGTCTTCTCCACCACCGACGACAAGGAGCTTCAGGACCAGTATGACTGCGACTACGTGGTCGACGAAAAGGACCGTACAGTCTCTCTGACGCAGACGGGTATCAAAAAAGCCGAGGAGTTCTTCGGCGTGGAGAACCTGGCCGACGCGGAAAACGCCACGCTCTCGCACCACATCAATCAGGCAATGAAGGCGCGCGGGCTGATGAAAAAGGACATCGACTACGTCGTCAAGGACGGGCAGGTCATCATTGTCGACGAGTTCACGGGCCGTCTGATGTACGGCAGGCGCTACAACGAGGGTCTGCATCAGGCAATCGAGGCAAAGGAAGGCGTGTCGGTCGCAAGTGAAAACAAGACGCTTGCCACCATCACCTTCCAGAATTTCTTCCGGCTTTACGGCAAGCTCTCCGGCATGACCGGCACGGCGCTTACGGAGGAAGAGGAGTTCGCCGGCATCTACAACCTCGACGTGGTCGAAATCCCGACGAATAAGCCCGTCATCCGTATCGACAACCCCGACATCGTCTACAAGACCGAAGCAGGAAAGTTCCGCGCCGTCATTGCGAAAATCAGGGAATGCCACGCCAAGGGGCAGCCGGTTCTGGTCGGCACGATTTCGATTGAAAAGTCCGAGCTTCTCTCGCAGCTTTTGAAGCGCGAAGGAATCCCTCACAACGTGCTGAACGCCAAGCACCATGAAAAGGAAGCCGAAATCGTCGCGCAGGCAGGTCATCTGGGCGCGGTGACGATTGCAACCAACATGGCAGGTCGCGGCACCGACATCATGCTCGGCGGCAACGCGGAATTCATGGCGAAGAGCGACCTCAAAAAGCAGGGACTCTCCGACGAGCTGATTGCCGAGTCCAACTCGTTTGCCGAGACGCAGGACCCCGAAATTCTTGCCGCAAGAGCCGCCTATAAAGAAGCCTACGCCAAATATAAGGTGGAAGTCGACAAGCAGGCGGAGCTGGTGCGCAAGGCGGGCGGTCTTTTCATCATCGGCACCGAGCGGCACGAGTCGCGCCGGATTGATAACCAGCTGCGCGGACGCGCCGGCCGTCAGGGAGACCCCGGCGAGACGCAGTTCTATCTGTCGCTGCAGGACGATGTCATGCGCCTGTTCGGCTCCGAGCGCGTCATGCACATGATGGAGACGCTCGGCATCGACGAAGATACCCCGATCGACGCGAAGATTCTCTCGGGTGCGATTGAAAACGCCCAGAAGACGGTCGAAAGCCGCAACTATCAGGCGCGCAAGAGCGTTCTCGAGTACGACGACGTCATGAACACGCAGCGCAAGATCATCTATGAGCAGCGCCGGCAGGTGCTCGACGGAGAAGATCTCCAGAAGAGCATTGCGTCGATGATGCAGTATTATGTGGAGAGCTACGTCACAAGCGCGTTCGCGGGGCAGCCGCATCTGGAGGACCGGCAGGCGTTCTTCTCGCTGATGAGCCACTTTGAGAATATTTGCTTCCCCAAAGGCGCGTGGATTGCGACCGACGAGGAGCTTTCCTCGATGGACGCGGCGCAGATGACGAAAAAAATTCTCTCCATGCTCCGCGCGTCCTACGCAAAGAAAGAAGCGCAGTACGGCGCGCCTGTGATGCGGGAGCTCGAGCGCGTGATGACCCTTCGCGTGGTCGACGAATACTGGATGGACCACATCGACGCCATGGACGATCTGCGTCAGGGTATCCGCCTGCGCGCCTATGCGCAGACCGACCCCGTCATCGAATACAAGCGCGAGGGCTTTGAGATGTTCGAGGCGATGACGAACGCGATCAAGGAGGAAATCGTCCGCCGCGTGTTCCTGGTGCGTCTTCGTACCAACGAAGAGGTCAGGCGCGAGCGCGTGGCAAAGATCACCGGCGAGGGCGGCGGAGATAAGACCGTCAAGCGCCAGCCCGTCGTCAAGAAGATCAAGGTCGGTCCGAACGACCCGTGCCCCTGCGGCAGCGGCAAGAAGTATAAAAAATGCTGCCGCGATAAGGACCTGGCAGCCGAACAGGGCAAACAGGTATGACGCGCCGCGCAGGATTTCTGTGAACGAGACGAAAGACCCCCTGAACAATCTGTATCTATATCTGAACGCGGACACCGGCGACCTGCCCGGTGCGCGCCGCGTCACCGATTGAGGATCATTATGTTTCATACCATCCAAAAAGGAAGTCTTGAATATTTAACCGCCGACGCGCTCGAAGGCAGCGTGCACTGCTTCACCACACGCTACGGCGGCGTAAGCGAGGGATATTGCTCCACGCTGAATCTCGGTGTAAACCGGGGTGATCGACTGGAAAATGTGCTACGGAACTACGAAATTCTGGGAGCCGCTGTGGGCTTCCGACCCGAAGACGTTGTCCACACGTGGCAGGAGCATACCGATACGATTCTGCGCGTTGGAAAGGCGGACCGCGGTAAGGGGCTGTTCCGGAATCAGCCCGAGGTCTGCGACGGCTTGATCACCGACGAGCCGGGCGTGGCGCTTGTGTGCTTTGCCGCTGACTGCACACCGGTTCTGCTGTTTGACCCCGTCAAAAACGTCGCCGCCGCGGTTCACGCCGGCTGGCGCGGCACGGCAAACGGCATTGTGCGCAAGGCGGTCGAAAAAATGGCGCGCGAGTTCAGCTCGAACCCTGCCGATATCGGAGCGGCAATCGGTCCTTGCATTTCGCAGTGCTGCTTTGAAACGGATCTGGATGTGCCGCAGGCAATGCTTGCCGCCTTCGGTCCGGAGGCGAACGCCTATATCGAAAAGCGCGGAGAAAAGTACTTTGTCGACAACAAGGGCTTGAACCGGCTCTGGCTCACGCGCATGGGCGTAACAAAGATCGATATCAGCCCTCACTGCACCATGTGCCAGCCCGAGCGGTTCTGGTCGCACCGCGTGACGAAGGGCTATCGCGGCTCGCAGACGGGTATCATTGAGCTCAAGGAGGCAGCGCAATGAAGAAAAGAATTTCGCTTTTTCTGTGCGCGGGGCTTCTTTTGTCGCTGCTCACAGGCTGCTCCGGCGGTAAGCCGGACTTTACGTGGTTTACCAGCAAATTCACCGGCAAAACCACCGAAGATATCCAGCAGGAGCAGGAAGCCGCCGCCACGGCGGAAACCTCCGGGCAGGAAACAACCGCCATCGTCACCGAGGTCTTCAACGACATCTCCTCGTTTGGGCTTGCCTATCAGAAAAGCTACGGCGTGCATCCTTATAACTGTGAAAGTCTCAATAACCGCTGCATCCTCTCGTTTCTCTACGAGCCCTTGTTTGTCGTAAGCAGCGAAACGTTTGAAGCCTCGCCGGTTCTTGCCAGCTCCTATGAGGTTTCCGACGATGGGCTCACCACCACCGTCCATCTCAGAACCGAGGCATGCTTTTCAGACGGCAGCCCGCTCACCGCGCAGGACGCGGCATATTCTCTGACATCCTCGCGCGGCACGGTCTACTATGGCTCGCGCCTGCGCCATGTCACGTCGATTGCCGCCTCCGACGAGCACACCCTCATTCTCACCACCGACACCGCCTATGAGTGCCTGCCGCTGCTGCTGGACATTCCGGTGATCAAGGACGGCTCGAAGGATGAGCCCGTTCCGCTCGGAAGCGGACCCTATGTCATGGACGGCGAGACCCGCCTTGTCCGAAACACCAACTGGTGGCAGACGGCAGCTCCCATCGTGGACTTTGCCGAGATCAGTCTGACGCTGGTGGAAAAAACCTCCGAGGTGCGCGATAACTTCGAATATGAGAACGTCAACCTCGTTCTCACCGACCCGAATTCCGCCGCCTTCGCAGGCTTCCACAACGACTATGAGCTGTGGGACGCGCGGCTTCCGATCATGCAGTACATCGGCTACAACATCACCAGCAAGGTCTTTTCCAACTATGGTCTGCGCAGTGCCATCACCTATGCCATCGACCGCGACCACATTGCGACCGATATCATGGGCGGCTTCGCACAGCCGGCAGTTCTGCCCGCAAGTCCGCAGGCGCCGTTCTACGACGTGAAGCTTGCCAACACCTACGGCTACAATCTCACAAAATTCTCCCAGCAGCTTGAAAGCGCATCGGTCGAGGACATGGACAACGACGGCACGCTGGATCTCTATGTCTCCTCGCTCGGCTACGCGGTCCCGGTCTCGGGCACGATGATCGTCTGCTCGTCGAGCTATCAGCGCGTCGAAGCGGCAACGGAGGTCATGAACGCGCTCAATGCGCTCGGCTTTAAAATCACGCTCAAGACGCTGGAATTGTCCGAATTCCGGCAGGCACTGCAAACCGGCAATTTTGACCTGTATTACGGCGAAATCCGGCTGTCAAACAACTTTGACCTCACGCCGTTCTTCTCCGCCTCGGGCTCGATGTGCTACGGTGGGCTCGACGACAGCGTCATGCTGAACCTCTGCAATCAGGCGTTGGCAAACAACGGCAACAGCTACAACCTCTACAAGCGCCTGTGCGAGCGCGGCTATATCACGCCCGTGCTGTTCAAAAACCTTGCCGTCTACACCACGCGCGGCTCGATTGCCCACCCGACCGACTACATCGACTGGTTCCTGATTCCGCCCGCGGACGAAGCCGCAGACAGCTAAAAGCGGTTGAAGAACAAGGAGGCGTTTTTATGACCGTTGCCGAGGCAATGCGGAAGATGATTCTGCTCTCCGGCGCCAATTTCCACGACATCAACCACTTTCTGAAGGTCCACGCCTACGCGCTGACCATCGGCGCATGCGAGAATCTTTCGCAGGCGCAGCGCTACACGCTCGAGCTTGCCGCCATCGTTCACGATATCGCCTGCCCGTTGTGCCGCGAAAAATACGGCAACACCAACGGCAAATATCAGGAGCAGGAGGGCGCGCCGCTGACCCGGGCATTTTTTGAAAGGACCGATGTGCCGTCCGACACGGTCGAGCGCGTCGTCTGGCTGGTGTCGCACCACCACACGCTTCGCCCGATTGACGGCATTGACCACCAGATTCTGATCGAAGCGGATTATCTGGTCAATGCCGAGGAAGGCGGCTTGACGGAAGCAAACATCCGCCATATGGGCGAGACGATTTTCAAAACCCAAACCGGCAAAGAGCTTCTGGAAAACCTCTATCTTTCCCATTGACGCGCAAACCCCCGACCTGCTTACAGGTCGGGGGTTGTCAGTCTGTCGAAAAACCTTCCGGGCCGATGATTTCGGAAAGGAAGATAGTGTGAAAGAAACCCATCAGGGGTGTCTTTCGCGTTCAATCAACCAGTTTTTCAAACTTTTTAAAAGTTTGAAAAACTGCCGCAGCGTGTCAAAAAGACTTTTTTGACACGCTGGCAAACCCCCGACCTGCTTACAGGTCGGGGGTTTGTTTACATTTCTCTGCGTCCTTCCAGTGCGCGCAGCAGCGTCACCTC
>CALERM010000175.1 GCA_937907715.1 uncultured Clostridia bacterium | reverse complement strand
AAAGGATGGAGCGCTTGCTCCATCCTTTAAATTATGTAAACTTAATATTCGATTTCCTGATTTGCCGGCGTCTCCAGAAGCTCGGGGTTTTCCAGAAGCTTTCTCAGAAGCCGGATCGTTTTGGAGTAATAGTAGCCGTCGGCAATGCGCTCGTCGATCGTCAGCCCCAGATCCAGCATCTCATGCATCTTGTAGCTGCCGTCGGGTTGGAAGACCGGGCGCAGCGATTTTTCGCCGATGATGCAGAACACCGAGCAGGTGCCCCAGTTCGTCAGGTGATGGTAGCCGCTGTGCAGCTTGATCGAGCCGAGGTTCGAGATGACGACTGTGCAGTAATAGGGGTCTGTTTCAATGATCGACGCGGGAATCCAGCCGTGAACGTCGAGCCGCGTAAGAATCCAGACGATGAACTTGCCCAAAAAGCGCGGCATGCGGTTGAAGAGGTCCATGAAATCCGTCGAGGTATCGGTCTTTGTCATGTCCTTGCAGTCCATGATCTGGTGGCGCAGGTCCTCATGAATGGTGTCGAGCGTGGATTCGTCCTTTCCGCGCACCACGGCAAGCGCCTCTGCCGCTTCGTCTGCGAATTGCTTCTTGACGACGAATGACGCCGACACGCCGTTTCTCTGATAGAAGTTCTTGTTGGCGATGAAGCGGTTCATCTTCGGGCGCAGCGTGATGGTTTTGATCAGCGCGGCGACAATGATGTGGAACATCGTGTAGGGAAAAGTCTGCTCCTGCGCGTTCTTCTTTTGCAGATACGCATTCATGTTGGTCAGATCGATGGTTTCGGAGATGTAGGCTTCATTGTCGCAGCGATTCGGATAGATGATCGGCGTAATGAAGTGCATGCCGTCCAGGTTGCGCAGCAGCACGCCATCCTTGCGGTCGCCGCGGCGGCGCTTTGTGGTTTTTTCCATATTCTTTTCACACACCTTTTTCTTGTTCTGACGAAAATCGCCAGTCGACCTCTATAGAATACCAAATATGGACCGGAAATGCAAGTATTCCTCCAATATTCCGTATTTTCAGGTCATTGTACGAAATGCACAAAATGACAGGGGCGTTTTTCGACTTCTTTCAGGAATTTAACACTTGACATCAGTAAAGTACGCGATTATAATGGGCACATCAAAAACGAAGGGGGCGCACGAGATGAAGCGTTTTGCCATGGCTCAGATGAATCAGTCGAACCGTACCGATGCTGCTGCGTGCGCACCGGCTTGCTCTTGTGCCTGCAAGGCATCCGCTGCCCTCAGCATCTGCCTGGACGCTGCCATTCTGGCTGTGTCCATTTTTCTTTGCCTGATTATGAGCCTTACCGTACTGGTATGGCTTGTAGCGCTTACCATTCTGGTACTTGCGGTACGCATTATGAAGCAACTGAATATGGCAGAAAGCAGAAATGCGGCGGATGGTTCCATGACGGCATGTGCGGCGGCATAGGGACGATCAAGTTTGAGCGGCTTTGCTTTTTGCAGAGCCGCTATTGTTTTGACCGCGCTTCGCTTTTGTAAACCTGATTTCATGCTGTAGAAAAGAAGATACAGCTGAAAAATAATTCGCAAAGAGGTAAGAAATGATGAAGAACATGAAAAAGTTATTCTGCCTGGTTCTGGCGGCGGCAATGCTGCTGAGCGTGATGGCAGGCTGCGCCTCGAAGACTGAGACCAGCACCGCTGCTTCCGAGACCACCGAAAGCGCCTCCTCCGAGACCGCTTCCACCGAATCCGGCGAGACCGCTGCGACCGACGGTGAAATCACCATCGCGTTCATCGGCAACACCACCGGCGACTACGCACAGTATGGCATCCCCGTCCGCAATGCTGTCATGATGTACTTCGACCAGCTGAATGCTGCCGGCGGCATCAACGGCAAAAAGGTCGTCGTCAAGGAATATGACGACAAGGGCGATGGCGTTGAGGCTGTCAACGCTTACAACCTTGCCAAGGAAAACGGCATCACCGCTGTGATCGGCTCCGTTCTGACCGGTGCGACCATCGCTCTGGCTGATGCGACCTATGAAGACAACATGCCGCAGATTACCGCTTCCGCTACCGCAACCGGCGTCACCGTCATGGAAGATACCGGCGAGGTCCGCACGAATGTGTTCCGTGCCTGCTTCATCGATCCGTTCCAGGGTCAGAAAATGGCAGACTATGCCGTTGAAAAGCTCGGCGCAAAAACCGCTGCAATCTTCTATGAGACCGGCAGCGACTACTCCGAGGGTCTGAAGAATGCGTTCGTCGTCGAGGCAGAGCGCATGGGTCTTGAGATTGTCGACTCCGAGGCATTTGCCACCGGCGACAAGGACTTCAAGGCACAGATGACCAACATTGCTTCCAAGAACCCCGACGTTGTGTTCTGCCCGATCTACTACGGTGAGGCTGGTCTGGCTATCCAGGCGGCTCGTCAGGCAGGCTGCACCTCCACCTTCCTCGGCGGCGACGGCTTTGGCTCCGTCAAGGATTATGCTTCCGCAGAAGAACTCGAAGGCACGGTCTACTGCTCCGGCTACGCACCCGGCACCGAGGACGTTGCACAGTTCGAAAAGGACTACTGCGAGACCTTCGGCGTGGAAGAAGTCCCCAACATGTTTGCGCCGCTTGCCTATGATGCTTCCATGATCATGGCTTACGGTTTGAAGGCTGCTGAGGATGCAGGTCTTACCGCCGGCACCGACGAGTACAAGCAGGCTGTCATCGATGCGATCAAGACCATGGACGGCGTGAAGGGCATCACTGGTTCTTATTCCTTCGACTCCGACAACAACCCCATCAAGTCCGTTGCAATCATTGAGCTGACCGGCGGCGAGGAAGTCTTCAAGGAAATGTTCTAAGGCTCGTCTGATTCTAACAGAGGTTTTCAAAACATAACCCGGCGCGGTTTTCGGGAAGGGGAGCTTCGGCTCCCCGCCCTGAAAGCCGTTTTCCGGACGTCCGATGGGTGCTCCCAGCGCGTGGAGGCAGCCATCGGATGTCCGAAAGAAGAAAGAAAGGAAAGAAAGCTCATGAGTTTGTTTGTTTCCCAGCTGTTTAACGGCTTGCAGACAGGTTCGGTGTATGCGCTTGTGGCACTGGGCTACAGCATGGTCTACGGTATCATTCTGCTTCTGAACTTTGCACACGGCGATATCATCATGGTTGGCGCATATACTGCGTTCTACGCCATGACCGCATTCCACCTGCATCCGATTTTCTCCGTTGTTCTGGCGGTCATCACCAGTACGCTGCTCGGCGTCGTGATTGAAAAGGTCGCCTATACGCCGCTTCGTTCGGCGCCTCGTCTGTCGCTGCTGATCACGGCAATCGGCATCTCGTTCCTGCTCGAGAACGGCGCGCAGCTGCTGTTCGGCGCGGATACCAAGAGCATGGACACGCTCGTCCCCGGCAACGTCACCTTCGGACCGGTCACGGTCAGCTATACTGCAATCTTAACGATTATCGTTGCGGTCATTGCGATGGTCGCGCTGACGATTCTTGTCCAGAAGACGAAGCTCGGCAAGGCGATGCGTGCGGTTTCTGAGGATATGGGCGCTGCGCAGCTGATGGGCATCAGTCTGAACAAGACCATTTCCTTTACCTTTGCAGTCGGTTCGGCGCTTGCCGGTATCGGCTCGGTTCTGTATCTGTGCGCCTACTCGCAGGCGTCGCCCACGATGGGCTCGATGCTGGGTCTGAAGGCGTTCGTCGCGGCGGTTCTCGGCGGCATCGGCTCGATTCCCGGCGCCATGATCGGCGGCTTTGCCATCGGTCTTCTCGAAGCGCTCGTTGCGGCGGTCGGTCTTTCCGTGTGGAAGGACGCGGTCGTGTTCGCAATCCTCATTGTCGTGCTGCTTGTCAAGCCGTCCGGCATCATGGGCCATCCGGTCACGGAAAAGGTCTGACGGGGGAGGTAACGAGATGAAAACAAGATCGAAAATCCGCATCCCCATGCCGGTGCGCTATGTCATCAACCTCGCACTGGTGGTTGGCTTCTACTTCCTGCTGACGGGTCTGATTTCCTCCGGCGTGATTACAAACTACTGGACCGGCATTTTAATCACGGTCGGTATCAACATCATTCTGGCAGTTTCGCTGAACATCGCAACCGGCTATCTGGGGCAGCTTCCGTTGGGTCACGCAGGCTTCATGGCGGTCGGCGCCTATGCCGGCGGCATCTTCATGAAGGCGACGCCTGCGGCAGCGCTCCTGAAAGAGGGCAATACCGCGGCGCTTATTCCGTACATCCTTGCCGCAATCGTCATCAGCGCGGTCGTTGCCGGTATCTTCGGCATTATCATCGGCATTCCGGCGCTTCGTCTGCGCGGCGACTATCTGGCAATCATCACCCTCGGCTTCGGCGAGATTATCCGCGTGGTTCTGACGAACATCGACTCCGTGCTCGGCTTTGACTTCACCTACGGCGCGGCTGGTCTGAAGCGGATTCCCAAATTTTCTTCTGTAACGCTGGTCTTTCTCTGTGTGGTGTTATCGTGCTTCTTTATTCATACCATGATGAAGTCCAAGCACGGCAGAGCGATTCTCTCGATCCGCGACAACGAGATTGCATCCGAGAGCGTCGGCATCAACACCACCTATTATAAGACGATGGCGTTCGTGTTCTCGGCAATGCTTGCCGGTATCGCAGGCTGCCTGTACGCGGGCTACCTGGGCTCGCTGTATCCGTCTACGTTCAAATTCATGAAATCCATCGAAATCCTCGTCATCGTCGTCCTCGGCGGCATGGGCTCGATGCTCGGCTCGATTGTTTCGGCAACGGTGCTGACGGTGCTGCCGGAGCTTCTGCGTTCCGTTGCGGACTACCGCATGGTCGCATATTCGCTGGCGCTGGTTATCATGATGATCTTCCGCCCGAAGGGACTGTTCGGCAGCTACGATTTCTCGATGTCCCGCGTGCTGGAAAAAGGACTCAACTTTGTGTTCAGACCCGAGTTGACAAGCCGGAAGGAGGAGCAGAACGATGAGCAGAACTGAAAGACCCAAGACAAAGCTTGTTCCGGTTCCCGCAACAAATATCATTCCGGAACGTGATATCGCGCTGCCCCCGATTCTTGAAGCGCGGCACCTCGGCATTGACTTCGGCGGCTTGAGCGCTGTCAGCGACTTCAACTTTGCCATCGGCAGAACCGAGATTGCCGGTCTGATCGGACCGAACGGTGCCGGTAAA
>CALERM010000174.1 GCA_937907715.1 uncultured Clostridia bacterium | reverse complement strand
TTCCTGCGAAAAAATGTCTTGCTCAACGCAAAAATTCCTCGCTGCCGGTCACATCGCCAGTTTTCAGATACACCCTAGGAACAAAAATCTTCCAGCGCCCGCGTCAGGGCCTGCCGGCTGGGAAAATGCAGCCCGCGCGAAAGAAGTGAAGCATCCTGCGCGGGCAGGACGCTGTGCGCGCGCAGTCCGGTGTCGTGCCATGCGCCGCCGGGCTCCCGGTAGCAGATGCTGCCGTTTTGAATCGTGAGAAAAAAGCCGTTGACGCAGATGCTCACGCACAGCGCGCAGGCAAGAAGCCATCGTTTCATGGTTTGCCTCCTTTTCTCTTACGATGCCCGGTTTTGCGCAGCGCATGCAAAGAAAACGGGCATATATTCATATTTTGTTTCCAAACTAATTGACAGGTGTGTTATAATGTAACGATGAATAAAATGGTGGATTGTGCCTGCGGATAGACCGGAAATCCGGGCATGATTTTGTGGTAAATGGAGGAACATCATGCGAGCAGATAAACATACAAAGCCCTCCGGCTCCGCGGCAAAGCGCGTTCTCAAGGGCATTGGTAAAGTTCTCGGCACGATGGTGCTGGTGCTTTTCCTGACGACGCTGATTTTTGCGTGCCTGTTTGCCCTGTATGTCAAAAATGATCTTTCGGCGCAGGTCGACTCGATCGACGGCTTTACGCTCGATCAGACGTCCGTGATTTATTACGAAGACCCGAAGACCGGGCAGGATGTGGTCCTGCGCAAGCTCTACGGCGGCGCGAACCGCACATGGGTCGAGTATGAGAATATCCCCAAGAACCTGATTCATGCCTGCATCGCCATCGAGGACAAGCGCTTTGAGGACCATCAGGGCGTCGACTGGGTCACGACGCTGAAGGCCTGCGTCAAAATGTTCCTCGGGCGCGGCGAGGCCGGCGGCTCAACGATCACGCAGCAGCTCGTCAAGAATATCACCGGCCGCGACGAGGTGACGGTGCGGCGCAAGCTCGTTGAGATCTTCAGCGCGCTGGAGCTGGAAAAGCGCTACACGAAAAAGCAGATCATGGAGCTGTATCTCAACGTCATCGCGCTGGGCGAAAACTGCGAGGGCGTGGAGTCCGCGTCGCAGGTCTATTTCGGCAAGAGCGTGAGTGAACTGGACCTTGCCGAGTGCGCCGCGCTCATCGGCATTACCAATAACCCTTCGATCTACGACCCGTATATCAACCCCGAAAAGAACAAGGAGCGCCAGGAAATCATTCTCGGCGAAATGCTCGACCAGAAATATATCACACAGGACCAGTATGACAAGGCAATGGCGGAGGAGCTGGTTTTCCACAACGCCAGCGGCGAAGCTTCCGGCGATGAGGATTACTATTCCTATTTCGAAGACCAGGTCATCAACGACGTGGTGCGCGATCTGGGCGAGAAGACCGGCTATGAGACGACGATTGTCCGCAAAATGCTCATGACCGGCGGCTACAAGATCTATTCGACCCTCAACCCCGACGTGCAGGCGGCGGTCGAGGAGGTCTATCAGAACCTCGACAACATCCCCGATACCGCAAGCTCTCAGCAGCTGCAGTCGGGCATTGTCGTCATTGACAACAAGACCGGAGACGTCGTCGCGGTTGCCGGCGGCGTGGGCGAAAAGCAGGGAAGTCTGATTCTGAACCGCGCCACACAGAGCTATCTGTCTCCCGGTTCGACGATCAAGCCGGTTTCGGTCTACGCGCCCGCGCTGGAGCTGGGACTCGTGACGCCTGCGACGGTGATGGACGACACGCCGTATTCGTTTACCGACGCGAGCTACTGGCCGAAAAACTCCGACTCGGTCTACCGTGGGCTTATGAACATCAACGAGGCGGTCAAGCACTCGATCAACACGATTCCGGTCAAGCTGGTCGCGCAGATGACGCCGGAATACTGCTTCGAGTTTGCAAAGGAAAAGATGGGGCTTACTTCTCTCGTTTCCTCCTACGTGAACGCAGCGGGCGACACGTTCTCGGATATTGATCTGGCGCCGCTGGCGATGGGCGGCCTGACGAAGGGCGTCACCGTCAAGGCGATGGCGCAGGCATATGCCACGTTTGCAAACGAGGGCGTCTGGCGCGAGGCAAGAACGTATACGAAGGTGGTCGACGCCGACGGCAAGGTCGTGCTGGACAATACCCAGCAGTCGCATGTGGCAATGAAGGATATGACTGCGTGGTATATCACCTATATGCTGGAAAATACCGTCGAATCCGGCTCCGGCACGGCGGCGCAGATTGAAAACATGACCGTCGCGGGCAAGACCGGCACGACGACGAGCGATTTTGACCGCTGGTTTGCGGGATATACGCCGTACTACACCGGCGTCGTCTGGTGCGGCTACGACGACCCCGAGGAGGTTGTCCTGACTGATTCGACCGCGAACCCGGCGACGGTTCTGTGGCAGAAGGTCATGGCGAAGGTCCATGAGGGATTTGCCAACAGGGAATTCAACAAGCCGACCAACGTTGTGGAATGCACGGTCTGCCAGGACAGCGGGCTTCTTATGACCGACGCCTGCCGCGAAGACCCCAGAGGCAGCCGCGCCATTACAGTGGAGCTGAGCCTCTACGATGTGCCGACGCAGAATTGCAATGTCCACAAGGAGGTGGAGATCTGCGGTGCGTCCGGTCACGTGGTGAACGAATACTGCAAGCAGGTGGAGGGCAATACGACAAAGACCGTGGGGCTGCTGGACGTTTCGCGTGCCTTCCCGGTGCGCGGCATCGTCGTGCAGGACCAGGCGTATGCCGTGCCGAACGACTCTCTGCCGGCTGGCTATTACCCGGCGCTGAGCCCGGATGTGGACGCGATCAACGTCGAGTGCTACATCCACACCAGAGACGATCTTCCCGCGCCCGAGGCACCCGAGGAGGACGAGGAGGAAACCAGCGACAGCCGCAGTTCCTCCGCCGCGCGCGATATTTTGAGCGGCGGCAATCAGACCGATTAAAGAAGCAGGAGAACGATATGTGGCTTTCTGACGAATGGAAGGACTATGAGGTCATCGACACCTCAAGCGGGGAAAAGCTTGAGCGCTGGGGAAAGTATATCCTTGTGCGCCCGGACCCGCAGGTGATCTGGACGACGCCGAAGCAGCACCCGCTGTGGCGCAAATACGACGCAAAATACAGCCGGTCCAACACCGGCGGCGGCAAGTGGTCCAATCTGCACCTGCCCGAGCAGTGGCAGGTACATTATAAAGAACTGACCTTCAACGTAAAGCCCATGAACTTCAAGCACACGGGCGTGTTCCCGGAGCAGGCGGCAAACTGGGACTTTGCGATGGAGAAAATCAGAACGACCGGAAGACCCATCAGCGTTCTGAACCTCTTTGCCTACACGGGCGGCGCGACGATTGCGTGCGCTGCCGCCGGGGCGAGCGTCTGCCATGTGGACGCGGCGAAGGGCATGGTCGCCTGGGCGAAGGAAAACGCGCGTTCGTCCGGCTTGGAGGATAAACCCATCCGCTGGATTGTCGACGACTGCGGCAAGTTTGTCGAGCGGGAAATCCGCCGGGGCAGACGCTATGACGCGATCATCATGGACCCGCCGAGCTACGGAAGAGGTCCGTCCGGCGAGGTGTGGAAGCTCGAAGAGAATCTCTATCCGTTTGTGGAGTTGGTCAGCAAGGTTCTCAGCGACAACCCGCTTTTTGTGATCATCAATTCCTACACCACGGGGCTTGCTCCTTCGGTGCTGGGGTACATTTTGGATACCATCGTCTCGAAGCAGTACGGCGGAAAAACACGCTGCGACGAGCTGGGGCTTCCCGTGACGAATACCGGTCTGGCGCTTCCGTGCGGCAGCACCGGCAGATGGACAAAGGACTGAACATATGCACAATGCAATCGAAATCAGAGACCTCAGATACGCCTACCCGGACGATCAGGCAGCCGAGCATGTGGTCTTTGAAGACCTGAATCTCGATATCCGGCAGGGAAGCTTTGTCGCCGTGCTGGGGCACAATGGCTGCGGCAAATCGACGCTGGCAAAGCACTTAAACGCCATTTTGCTGCCAGAGGGCGGCAGCGTGACAGTCTACGGGCTGGACACAAGGCAGGAAGAAAATCTGCTTGCCATCCGCCAGCAGGTGGGCATGGTGTTCCAGAACCCGGATAATCAGATTGTCTCGAATGTCGTGGAAGAGGATGTCGCCTTCGCACCGGAAAATCTCGGCGTTGCTTCGGAGGAAATCCGCCGCCGCGTGGATGCGGCGCTGGAGGCGGTCGGAATGCTGGCGTATAAAAAGCATGCGCCGCACCTGCTGTCCGGCGGGCAGAAGCAGCGCGTGGCGATTGCGGGCGTTCTTGCAATGCAGCCAAAAACCATCGTGCTCGACGAGCCGACGGCGATGCTCGACCCGCAGGGGCGGCAGGAGGTCGTCTCGATCGTCGAAAAGCTCAGCCGCGAGCAGAATATCACGGTCGTTCTCATCACGCACCACATGGACGAGGCGGTCTGCGCCGACCGCGTGCTTGTGATGGACGACGGCAAGATCATCGCCGACGGCACGCCGAAGGAGGTCTTCACGCAGATCAGGCTTCTCAAAAGCGTGGGGCTGACGGCGCCGCAGACGACGCTGCTTCTGGACGCACTGAATCAGGACGGCTGCGCGCTGCCGCTGGACGCTTTGCGCGTGGACGAGTGCGCAGACGCGCTGTATCAGAAAAT
This sequence comes from uncultured Clostridia bacterium, assembly GCA_937907715.1. Lineage (GTDB taxonomy): Bacteria > Bacillota > Clostridia > Oscillospirales > Oscillospiraceae > CAG-170. The sequence goes on along the minus strand of CALERM010000174.1, from coordinate 4,544 downwards.
CAAGCAGGCGAAAGCCTGATTTCGGAGGAAGAACGGTTGGAGCCTGTATTAGAGATCAAAAACCTGTCGCATGTCTACGGAGTGGATACGCCGTTTGAGCATGTGGCGCTGGACAATGTGAGCCTGAGTGTCGGGCGCGGCGAGTTTGTCGGTCTGATCGGTCACACCGGCTCTGGCAAGTCGACGCTCATCCAGCATATGAACGGGCTGTTAAAGCCCATGAGCGGGCAGGTCCTGTTCGAGGGACAGGACGTCTGGCAGAACGCGAAGCTCACGCGCCAGCTTCGGTTCCATGTAGGTCTGGTGTTCCAGTACCCGGAGTATCAGCTTTTTGAAGAGACGGTGTTTCAGGATATCGCCTTCGGTCCCAAAAACATGGGGCTTTCCGAGCAGGAAATCCGCGCGCGCGTGCTGCGTGCGGCGGGCTTCGTCGGCATTACGGACAAGGAACTGGAAAAATCGCCGTTTGATCTGTCCGGCGGGCAGAAGCGCAGGGCCGCGATTGCGGGCGTGATTGCGATGGAGCCGGACGTTCTGATTCTCGACGAGCCGACGGCAGGGCTGGACCCCGCAGGACGCGAGAGCATTCTCGAGAATATCCGCGCCTATCAGGCGGCGCAGGGGGCGTCGGTAATCATGGTCAGCCACTCGATGGAGGAAATTGCGTCCAATGTCGACCGGCTTCTGGTCATGAATGATTCGCATCTGGTCATGGACGCGACGCCGCAGGAAGTTTTTGCGCACCCGGAGGAGCTGGTCCGGATGGGACTTGCCGTTCCGAAGGTGACGCAGGTTCTGCTGCGGCTGCGCGCGCTCGGCGTGGACGTTCCGGCGTCCGCCTTTACGGTGGAGCAGGCGGAAAAGCTGCTGCTGCCGCTTGTGAAGGGAGGCAGCGCCGTATGCTGAAGGATGTGACGCTCGGTCAGTATTTTCCGGGCGAGACGAGCGTGCATAAGCTCGACCCCAGAACAAAGCTGGTGCTGGTGATTGTGTATATTGTCGCGCTGTTTCTGGCAAAGGGCGCGGCGTCCTACGCGCTGGTTGCGGCGTGCCTGCTGGCAGTGATCGGGATTTCGAAGATTCACCTGAAGGTGATCGTCAAAAGCCTCAAGCCGCTGCTGCTGATCATTGTGCTGACGGCGCTTCTGAACCTGTTTTACGGGTCGGGAGAGCCGCTGGTGCAGTTCTGGATTTTCAAAATTACAAAGCAGGGCATTGAAAACGCCGTTTTCATGGTGCTGCGCATTGCGCTTTTAGTGGCAGGCACGTTCATGCTTACCTACACCACAAGCCCCATTGCGCTGACCGACGGATTAGAGAGCCTGCTGGGACCGCTGAAAAAGCTCGGTGCGCCGGTTCATGAGCTGGCGATGATGATGTGCATTGCGCTGCGCTTTATCCCCACGCTCATTGAAGAGACCGACAAGATCATGTCCGCGCAGAAGGCGCGCGGCGCGGATTTTGAATCCGGAAATTTGATTTCGCGCGCCAGGGCGCTCATTCCGATTCTCGTGCCGCTGTTCATCTCGGCGTTCCGCCGGGCAGACGAGCTGGCGACGGCGATGGAGTGCCGCTGCTACCATGGCGGCGACGGACGGACGAAGCTTCATGAGCTGCGCTATGCGCGGCGCGACTGGACCGCCTATATCCTCGGCGCATGCATGCTTGCCGGCGTGATTGTGCTGCGGCAGTTTGGACTGTAATGGATGTTTGATACGGGAGAACGCTATGAGAAACATTGCTCTTGAGCTCCGCTACCTCGGGACCGCCTATCACGGCTGGCAGGTGCAGAAAAATGATATCACGGTCGGGCAGACGCTGGAAAAGGCGGCGGCGATGGTCGTGGGACACAAGGTGCATATCACCGGCTGCGGCAGAACGGACGCGGGCGTGCATGCAAAGGTCTATGTGGCAAACTTCCGCACTGACGCGCGCATTCCGGTCGACCGGATTCCCTACGCCTTCAACACACACCTGCCGGGCGATATCGTCGTGACCGGCGCGATGGAGGTGCATGACGGCTTCAACGCCATCGGCTCGTGCGTCAAAAAGGAGTATACCTATCTGATCTATAATTCTCCGATCAAGGACCCGTTTTATGTCAACCGCGCGTGGTTCTATCCCAAGTACCTCGACGAGACCGTTATGCAGCGCGCGGCGCAGCAGTTTGTCGGCACGCACGACTTTGCCGCTGTCCGCTCGGTCGGCACGGAGGTCAGGTCCACCGTGCGCACAGTCTACCACTATGAGGTCGAGCGCGACGGGGACCTGATATCCCTTCGCGTCTGCGCCAACGGGTTTTTATATAACATGGCGCGCGCGATGGCGGGCACCGTGGTCTATGCGGCGGAAGGGAAGTTCCCGCCCGAGGAGGTCGCGAACATTCTCGCGCGCGGCGACCGAAAGGCGGCAGGTCCCACGGTTCCGCCCGGCGGACTGTATATGACGCAGCTTTGGTATGACGACGGAGAGGCAGTGTTCCATGTCGGATAATGTATCGAAATTTGACCCCAATCCACGCAGGACCATCCGGCGGCGGATTGCGGTGTTTGTGCTGGCGGTTTTGCTGGTGGGAGGCGGCATAACGCTCTACGTGTTCCGGGATTCTCTGAATCTCGACGCGGCAAGGCGTTTTGTGCGCTATCTGAATGTCAAAACCGATCAGACCGGCGGCAGCTTCACCTTCGATTCCCACAATGCAAACCAGTACACAGATTTGCAGGGCGGGCTTGCGGTAGCGTCCGTTTCCGGCTTGAGCCTTTACGACGCGAGCGGCAAGGAAACCGCCGTTGTGCAGGCAAAGCTCGACACGCCTGCCGTCCAGACCGGCAACCGGCTGACGCTGGCTTACGACGTGGGCGGAAATAACCTGCTTGCGGTGCGCGATTCCGGTGAAACCGCACTGAGCATCACGACCCAGCGCCCGATTTTTGACGCGGATCTGGCAAGCGACGGCAGCATCTGCTATGCAACCTCAGAGTCCGGGTATAAAACGGTTCTTTACGTCTATGACGCAAACCAGAACCGGATTTACCGCTGGCTCTCGGCTAGCCAGTATCTGCCTTTGTGCGCGGTGTCGCCGGGGGCAAAGCTGCTTGCCGCCGTTTCGCCCGGGCAGCAGGACGGCATTTATGTCTCAAACCTGCACATTTTTGACACCTCGTCGGACGAAGCCGGTATCACAGCGGCGCTGAGCGGGGATCTTATCTATGATCTGAAGTTTGTGGACGCGGACACCATCTGCGCCGTGGGAGAGTCAAGCGCGCAGTGGCTGAGCACGAGCGGAAGCCGTCTGGCGGGCTATACGTATGACGGCGCGTATCTCAAGGACTTCGATTTTGGCGGCGACGGATTTCTGTCTCTGACCGTGAATATGTATAAGGCAGGCAACCACTGCACCGTCGTCACCGTCGACAAAACGGGGCAGGAGCTGGGAAGCGTGCAGCTCGATGTGCAGATTCTCGATTTTTCGGCGGCAGGCAGCTACCTTGCCGTCCTGACGGCGGAGAAGCTCTCCATCTATACCAGCGCCATGGAGCTATATTATGAGCAGAGTAATACAAGCAGCGCGACGAACGTTGTCATGCGCGCCGACGGCTCGGCAATTCTGCTCGGCGGCGGACGCGGCGAGATTGTGCTGCCTTGAGTTTTCAGTTCCGTCACATATTGGCGTTGGAATTGTTCACAATTCCGTGCTATACTCGGTATCAATAGAAAAGCTCTGCTTTTTTGATCCATAAAATCCTATTTGATAGGAGCAAGCGATATGAAACCAACCTTATGTTCCAAATGTAAAAAGAATCTTGCCGTGGTGTTCATCACGAAGATCGAAAACGGCGAGACCATCAATGAAGGCTACTGCCTCAAGTGCGCAAAGGAGCTTGGCATCAAGCCCGTTGACGATATGATCAGCCGCATGGGTCTTTCCGATGAAGACCTGGAGAGCATTTCCGGCGAGATGCTCGGCGCGATGAACGGTCTGGAGGGACTGATGGCAAACGCGCAGAACCAGGACGATGAAGACGACGAAGACGACGACAGCGCCTCGCAGACCGCGACGTTCCCGTTCCTCAACAAGCTCTTCGGCGCTGCCGGCAATACCGGCGGCAATACGTCCGGCGAGACGCTGGCGCCGCAGAATGAAGAGACCCGGCAGACCCCGCCGCGCGGCGACAAGCCGAACGGGCAGAAGAATAAAAAACGCAAATTCCTCGACACCTACTGCCAGAATCTCACGCAGAAGGCGCGCGAGGGAAAGCTCGACCGGATGGTCGGGCGCGATGTGGAGACCGAGCGTGTGGTCCAGATTCTCAACCGCCGCCAGAAAAACAATCCCTGCCTCATCGGTGAACCCGGCGTCGGCAAGACGGCGATTGCCGAGGGTCTGGCGCAGCGGATTGTCGATAAAGAGGTGCCGTATAAGCTCCAGAGCAAGGAGGTCTATCTGATGGATCTGACCGCGCTCGTTGCGGGTACGCAGTTTCGAGGTCAGTTTGAAAGCCGCATGAAAAGCCTCATCGACGAGGTCAAAAAGCTCGGCAACA
>CALERM010000173.1 GCA_937907715.1 uncultured Clostridia bacterium | reverse complement strand
CAGTATTCCTGCGAAAAAATGTCTTGCTCAGCGCGAAAATTCCTCGCCGCCGGTCACATCGGGAGTTTTCAGATACACCCTAGAAAAGCGAAGAAAAAAGGATGGAAATCCCATGAATTACGGTTTTATCAAGGCATGCGCCGTTTCTCCCGCGCTTCGCGTGGCGGATTGTCCCTATAACGCGGAGAAAACCATCGAGGCAATGCGGCAGGCGGCAGCAGGCGGCTGCCAGCTGATCGTCTTCCCCGAGCTGGGTCTCACGGGCTACACCTGCGGCGACCTTTTTTTGCAGCAGCCGCTTCTCGACGCGGCAGAAGCTGCGCTCCGGGAGATTCTGAAGGCAAGCGAGGCGCTGCACCTTGTCGCGCTCATGGGGCTTCCGGTCACGGTCGACGCCAAGCTCTATAACTGCGCAGCCGTTGTTTGTCAGGGCGCGCTTCTGGGTCTGGTGCCGAAGTCGCACATTCCAAACTACGGCGAGTTCTACGAAAAGCGGCACTACTGCGCCGCGCCCGCCGGCGTGAAGGAAATCAGCTTTGCCGGGCAGAAAACGCATTTCGGCACGAAGCTTCTGTTCCGGTGCGAGACGATGCAGGCGTTCACGCTTGCAGCTGAGATCTGCGAGGACCTCTGGGCGCCGCTTCCGCCCAGCACCATGCACGCTTTAGCGGGCGCCACCGTGATTGCCAACCTTTCGGCAAGCGACGAGACTGTCGGTAAGGCGGAATACCGCAGGGCGCTGGTGAGCCAGCAGTCGGCGCGGCTTCTGTGCGCATATTTGTACGCCGACGCCGGGCATGGCGAGTCAACGACCGACATGGTCTTCTCGGGTCACAATCTGATCGCGGAAAACGGCGCGCTTCTTGCCGAGTCCAGACCGTTTGCGCAGGAGCCTGCCTGCACTGAGCTGGATCTGGGGCGGCTTCTTGCTGAGCGGCGGCGCAATACGAGCTTTGAACCGATCGCCGAGGGCTATGAAACCGTTTCGTTCCATCTTCCCATTTCTGAGGTTCCTCTCACCCGCTGCATCTCCCCGACTCCGTTTGTTCCGGCGGACGACACCGCGCGCGCCGAGCGCTGCGAGCTGATTTTGCAGATGCAGGCAGACGGACTGGCAAAGCGCATCGAGCATGCGCATGCGAAAACAGCCGTCATCGGCATCTCCGGCGGACTCGACAGCTGCCTGGCGCTGCTGGTCGCAGTCCACGCAATGAAAAAGCTTGGCAGATCCATGGACAGCATTTTAGCCGTCACCATGCCCTGCTTCGGCACGACGAAGCGCACGCGCTCGAACGCAGAGATTCTGTGTCAGGAGCTGGGCGTGCGGTTCACCGAAATTTCGATTGCCAACACGGTCCGCAGCCACTTTGCTGACATTGGGCAGAGCGAAACGAGCTTTGACGTCACGTTCGAAAACGGACAGGCGCGTGTGCGCACGCTCGAACTCATGGACCTTGCCAACCGTACGGGCGGTCTGGTCGTCGGCACAGGCGATTTGAGCGAGCTTGCCCTCGGCTGGGCAACCTACAATGGCGACCACATGAGCATGTACGGTGTGAATGCGGGCGTTCCCAAGACGCTTGTGCGCCATATTGTGCGCTATGAGGCAGACGCGGCAAAAAGCGATACGCTGCGCGCGGTCCTGCTCGACATTCTCGATACGCCTGTCTCCCCCGAGCTTCTGCCCGCAAAGGAAAACGGCGAGATTGCCCAGCAGACCGAGTCCCTTGTGGGTCCTTATGAGCTGCACGATTTCTATTTATATTATGTGCTGCGCTTCGGCTTCTCGCCCGCGAAGATCTATCATCTGGCGAAAGCTGCGCTTGGCGAGCGGTACTCCAATGAGGTGCTGCTGCACTGGCTCAAAAACTTCTACCGCCGCTTCTTCCAGCAGCAGTTCAAGCGCAGCTGCCTGCCCGACGGTCCGAAGGTCGGCTCGGTCACACTCTCGCCCAGAGGCGACTGGCGCATGCCGAGCGATGCCTGCGTCAGTGTCTGGCAAGCGGAACTCGATACGCTTATCTGAACCAAACCGCACCGGAGGCTTTCTCCGGTGCGGTTTTGCGCGCGCTTGACAGTCCTTTGATCTTCTGGTAAGTTGAAATTGGAAATTCATTGACAGGAACCGTTTGAAAGGAGGCGGACGCTTTGAAAAAAAGTTTGATTTTTCTTCTGATTTTTGTGCTTTGCATCGGCGTTCTTGTATATGGGTACGTGGATACGATGACAGAACTCAAGACGCATGTAAATCCCGCGCCGCAGGTAGGCGATGAACCCGGGCTTGCGATGGCTGCGCTGGAAACGGCGCTCGGGGAACGCACCTGTCCGGACGATTTTGCCGGGATGTACGTGGACGGCGCGTCGCTCGTTGTGATGCTGACGGATTCTTCTGACAAGACGCAAGCCGGATATTGCGCGCTTGCCGGAAGCTATGCGGACTGCCTTGTTTTCCGCGAGGCAAAGTTTTCTTACGCGGCGCTTCAAAACGCGCTGCAAGCCGCCGAACAGGACCTGAAGGAAAACGGTATGCTTGCGCCCCCGGCGCCAGGTCAGACCGGTCCGACGAATTACGTTTCCGTTCCCGATAACTGCGTCGTTGTGCAGCTTCGAAAGAACGTCAACACTCCGAAAATGTGGCTTCTGGAACGGAAGTACGAACGGCAGTGCGGCGTGCCCTTCGACGTGTCTCCCCAGCCGGATGCCTATACAATCACATGCCGATCAATTGGATTATGTAAACCAGAGTAAGATTTCTTCCGACATTCTGCACAAAACCACGTTCTTCTTGACTTTCCCTCTTAAACGCTTTACAATATAACTGATATAAAGTGCTGAAGCGGTCGGGCTTCTCGCCGGACCGCTTTTTGCGCTTGATAAAGAGAAAGGGAACCTGTCGAACGGCAGGGCGGAAAACAAATGAAACACTCCAAACATACCAAACACTTTGCCAGCCGCTGGGGCTTTATTCTTGCGTCCGTCGGCTCTGCCGTCGGCATGGCGAACGTCTGGGGCTTCCCCAACAAGCTCGGCAGCAACGGCGGCGGCGCGTTTCTGCTCGTCTATCTGCTGTTCGTCTTCATTTTCAGTCACGTCGCGCTCCCGGCGGAGTTCGCCATGGGCCGCCACGCGGCAACCGGCACGCTGGGTGCGTATGAAAACGCCTGGGCGACACGCGGCAAAAAAATGGGAAAAGCCGGCGGACTTCTCGGCTGGCTGCCGCTGGCAGGCTCTCTTTGCATTGCAATCGGCTATGCGATTATTGTATCTTATATTTTAAAGGCACTGGTCGACTCGGTCGCCGGCACGCTCATGAGCGCCGATACGGCAAGCTGGTTCGGCTCGTTCTCGTCGAGCGATTTCTCCGTCGTTCCGTATCACGTAATCGTCGTGGTGGGGACGCTGCTGACGCTCTATCTCGGCGCGCACAGCATCGAAAAGACCAACAAGATCATGATGCCGACGTTCTTCCTGATCTTCCTTGTGCTTGCCGTTCGCGTGGCGTTCCTGCCCGGCTCCTCCGAGGGCTACAAGTTCATGTTCACCCCTCGCTGGGAGGCGCTCAAGGACCCGATGATCTGGATCTGGGCAATGGGGCAGGCGTTCTTCTCCCTTTCCGTCACGGGAAGCGGTATGATCGTCTACGGCGCATATCTGTCCAAGGACGAAGACGTCGTCGCCATGGGGCAGCATACGGCGATTTTCGACACGATTGCCGCTGTTGTCGCCGCGCTGGTCATTATTCCGGCATGCTTTGCCTACAACCTCGATGTCGGCGCGGGTCCGAGCCTGCTTTTCGTCACGCTCCCGACCATCCTGCAGGACATTCCGCTCGGAAGGCTGTTCGCCATCATCCTGTATCTCGCCATGATCTTTGCCGGCATCAGCTCGCTGCAAAACATGTTCGAAGCGGTCGCAGAGTCGCTGCTTCACAAGTTCACGAAGCTCAGCCGCACCGCGGTGCTCGGTATCATCTGCGCGCTGTGCCTCGGCACAGGTCTTTTCATGGAGCCGATTTCCAAGTGGGGTCCGTGGATGGATCTGGTTTCGATCTACATCATCCCCATCGGCGCAACGCTCGGCGCAATTTCGTGGTTCTATGTCATGAAAAAAGACGAGCTGCTCAATGCCGTCAATACCGGCAGCGCCAAAAAGCATGGCGCGCTCTGGTATAACACGGGCAGATATATCTATGTGCCGATGGCAGTCATTCTCTGCTGTGTGGCGCTGTTTATGAACATTGCATTCTAATCATTTTAAAAACGTTCCCAGGCTGCATTTCTCACAGAAATGCAGCCTTTTTTTGCCCAAATTCCGACATATCGTCCATTGACTTTAGCAGCAAAAAGTGCTAAAGTACAACCAAATTCAAATTTGTCAAAGAAGGTATGCACCATGCAGGAAATGAGCAGACGAAACCAGCATTTTACCGACTCCGTCATCCGCCGCATGACGCGCGTGAGTCTGGAC
>CALERM010000172.1 GCA_937907715.1 uncultured Clostridia bacterium | reverse complement strand
CTCAGAAAACGGGGAGAACTGATGGGGAGAACAAGCAAAAATATTAAGTTAAGAACACCCGAAAAACCCCGTAAAATCAAGGGATTCCGGTCAGGGAGCTACCGAGTAGCGACCACGATTTCGAGTCAGGGCCGTTATAACCACTTCGATACCACTCCATCGGCGCTATGCGCGCTTTGCCAGAACATTATACCAGCAAGCGGAAGCAAAATCAAGGGTTTTCTCACGCGTTTGCCCGGATTGTTTTCAGCAAAACAGAAAAAGCTGCGGTTTTCCGTGCTTCTGCTGCAAAAGCCGCCGGGGTCCGGGCGATACTTTTTGTGCAGAAAAGTTCTGAAAATCCCATTGCCAAAACCGGTTTTCGGTGCTATAGTATGGCGGTGCTGCGTGAAATCCGGCACAGATTGAATTTTGGAGGCTTGATCGCCATGCGCTACGATCTGCGGGACATGACGCACGGGAATCTCTGGAAGCAAATTCTGATTTTCAGCCTGCCGCTGATGGCGTCGAATCTTTTGCAGGTGCTGTTCAATATGTCGGACATCGCCGTCGTCGGGCAGTTTGCCGGGTCCCACGCGCTCGGCTCCGTCGGCTCCACGGCGACGCTCGCCACGCTCTACTCGGGCTTTCTGATCGGCATGGGCGCGGGCGTGAACGTGCTGACGGCGCGCTTCATCGGCGCGCGCGAGCGGGAAAATACCCGCCAGACGGTTCACACAGCAAGTGCCGTGTGTCTGGGGCTGGGCGTGATTCTGTTTGCGCTGTGCTTCTGTCTGGCACGCCCGCTTCTGATGCTGCTCGGCACGAAGGACGAGCTGATCGACGGTGCGATTTTATACATGCGCATCTATGCCTTCGGGCTTCCGGCGATGGCGCTTTACAATTTCGGCAGCGCCGTGCTGACCGCCTCGGGTGACACCAGACGACCCCTGATTTTCCTTTCCATCGCGGGCGGGCTCAATATCTGCCTGAACCTGTTTTTTGTGATTGTCTGCAAGATGGCAGCCGACGGCGTCGCGCTGGCGACGATCATCTCGCAGTATACCTCGGCGGTGCTGGTGCTGCGCGTTTTGCTGCGCACGCAGGAGGACTACCGGCTGGAACTGAAAAGCTTTGTCTTCAGCTGGGAAAAAGCGCAGCGCATTCTTGCCCTCGGCGTCACCTCCGGCTTGCAGCATGCGATTTTTGCGATTGCGAACCTGTTCATCCAGTCTGCCGTCAACTCGTTCAGCGCGGCCGTTGTCGAAGGAAACTCTGCTGCGGCGAATGCGGACTCGCTGGTCTACGAGGTCATGGCGGCGCTCTACACGGGCTGCTCGACCTTCATCAGTCAGAACTACGGCGCGCATAACAAGGAGCGTATTCAAAAGGCTTACCGTGTGAGCCTGGCGTATTCGTTTGGCGTTGGCACAATTCTGGGGCTGGCGCTCATGTTCTTCGGCAGCGGCTTCCTGCGCATCTTCACACCAGACCCCGAGGTCATTGCTGCGGGTATGGAAAAGCTTCATATCATGGGCTGGAGCTATGCGTTCTCGGCGTTCATGGACAATACGCTTGCCGCCTCGCGCGGGCTTGGCAAGAGCGCGGTGCCGGTCGCAATTGTGATTTTCGGTTCGTGTGTGTTCCGCGTGATCTGGGTCTATACGATCTTTGCGATGTTCCACACGCTGACGTCCTTGTACCTGCTTTACATCTTCTCATGGACGCTCACCGCCATCGGGCAGATGGTCTACTTCTTCCGCATCTTCCGCAAACAGACCGCCATCTGGAAAACGCCGCAGGCGGCAGAAGCTTGACAAATCGGAAGAAATTGCCATTATAAAGAAACAAAACGCCCGCAGGCAGCTTCGCTGGAAGACGCCTGCGGGCTTTCTTTGCCTTATGTTTTTCGGATGAACTGCTCGCCGCATTTGGGGCAGCGGATGTTGATTCTGCCCTTGCCGCGAGGAATGCGGACGACCTGCCGGCAGCGCGGACAGGTGAAGTAACGATTCTGCCGGTCACGCAGGCGGGTGAAGAAGCGCTGGAACGCAGCGTTTTCCCGGCGGCGCGCGTCGATGTTGCGCGAGTACATCCGGAACAGCGACCAGATCAGCGGCACATACGCCAGCGTGTTGAACGCCGCCATCCACGGCGCGAGATAGCGGCTGCCGAGCGAGCCCAGCAGCATCAGAATCACCGCGAAAATCAGCAGCCATTTATTCAGCGAATCTGCGCCGTAGCGTCCGTACATGAACCGCCGCAGCGCGTCGCCCAACTTTTGAAACATGTGACAGCCCCCTGTATTTCATACGAAATCATTTGTTGAATTCATTATACCGTTCTGTCACGGGTTTTACAAGAAACGTGTCGAAGTGTTTAAAAAAAGTTTACGCTTTAGAGACTTTTTTGCCGCCGAGGACGACAATTCCGCCCAGAACCAGCGCAATGCCGAGAATGCTTTGCACAGGCAGCGGCTCGTGGAAAACGAGCGTCCCGATGATGGTGCCGACGACCGGCTCAACCGAAGCAAGGATGCCCGCGCGGCTCGACTCCATGCCCTCGAGACCCTTCGTGTAGAAAATGTACGCAAGAAACCCCGTGAGCAGTCCCATCAAAAGCGCATACACCGGGACGGAAACGCCGCTTGACAGCGCAGATGCAATCAGCCCCCAGTGCGCAAACGGGGCGCTGGCGAGCAGGCAGAACAGGAAGGTGTAGAACGTGATGGTCCACGAGCCGTAGCCGCGCTTGATGGCATAGCGGCTGAAAATCGAATAAAGCGCGTAGAAAAAGCCGGAGCCAAGCCCCAGAAGAAGCCCCTTCATCGACACCGCGCTGCCGCTTCCGAGTCCCGAGACCAGACAGCAGCCGGCGAACGTCAGCGCCAGCGCCAGAAGCTTTTGCCGCGTGAGCTTTTCGCGGAACAGAAGCACACTCAGCAGCATGATAAACGCCGGAGAGGTGTATAAAAGCACCGCCATCACGCTCAGACTCGCCTCCTGCATGCCCGAGTAATAGCACCAGGAGAACAGCAGCAGGCTGACAATGCCTGTTCCGGCAAAGCACCACAGATCGCGAAGTCTCACGCGAAGCCTGTCGCGCGCGAAAATCAGAAGATACAACCCCACAAGGACCAGACTGATTGCAATGCGCAGCTGCACGATGTCGAGCGCGTACAGCCCCACGGCGTTGAGCCTGCGCACAAAAAGCCCCATGCTGCCCCAGAGCGTTCCCGCCAGCAGCACGCAGGCGGCAGATTTCGACTGCTTCATAAACCATTCCCCCACTTTTTCGGTTTCCTATCCAGTATACCCGGAAACATCCGCGCTGCCAAGGGGGAAAATGCCTGAAAAAAGCCCCGATCGGTTAAACGGAACCGATCGGGGCTTTGCTTATGTCTCGTCCAGCAGCCGCAGCAGCGCCGGAAACGGCGCGAGGGTCCGGGGCAGAATGCCGTTCATGCAGGCGATGGCGACGCCGTAGTTGGTAAAGGGGATGCTCTGGTCCTCGGCGCACTTCATGCGGTAGCGCATCTCGCGCTCGGAGAGCATGCAGCCGCCGCAGTGGACAATCGCGGAAAAGCCGCTCAGATCCTCCGGGAAGCCCGTGCCGGAGCTGGTCTCAAAGGTGAGCTGCGCGCCGGTGTAGCGCGTGAGCCAGCCGGGCAGCTTCACGGTGCCGATGTCGTTGCACTGCCGGTGGTGCGTGCAGCCCTCGGAGATGAGGACCCGGTCGCCGTCCTTGAGCGTTTTCAGCCGCGCCGCGCCGCGCACGGCGGTCTCCAGAAAGCCCTTGTAGCGCGCCATGAGAATCGAAAACGACGTGAGCGGAATCTCCGGCGGGACAATTTTTGCCACCAGAGCGAAGACCTGACTGTCGGTCACGACAAGGTCCGGCGTCCGTCCGAGCGAGGCAAGAAGCGCCGATAGCTGCGTTTCCTTGACGACAATGCACGCAGCACCTGCGTCGAGCGTGTCGCGGATTGCCTGCACCTGCGGCAGAATCATGCGTCCTTTCGGCGCGGATTCGTCAATCGGCGTGACCAGAATAACCAGCGCGTCCGGGGCAATAAGGTCCGCGATGAGCTTTTTGCCGCCTTCCTTCGGCGCGAGCGCGCCGAGGCGGTTTTTGAGCGTCTCGATGCCCTCTCCGGTCTGCGCGCTGACGCACAGAACGCCCTCGGGGCGGGCGGTCATGCAGTCTGCCTTGTTAAAGACGACCAGATGCGGAATCTCCTTTTCCCGGAACAGCGCCAGAAGCTCCTGATCAGAAGCGTCCATGCCCTTCGTCCCGTCGACGACGAGAACGGCGATGTCGGTCTTGTTTAAAACGCGCTTGGTGCGCAGCACGCGCTTGCTGCCCAGCTCCTGCTCGTCGTCGTCAAAGCCCGGCGTGTCGGTCATGACCACGGGACCGAGCGGCAGCAGCTCCATCGCCTTCTGCACGGGGTCGGTGGTGGTGCCAGGGCGGTCGGAGACCACGGCAAGGTCCTGCGCGGTTACGGCGTTGACCAGACTCGATTTTCCGGCGTTGCGCCGGCCGAAAAAGCCGATGTGAATCCGGTTTGCGGACGGGGTATCGTTGAGACTCATGGTTCTGCCTCCTTTGGTGCGGTATCAGAAATAAAGCGTGCCGGCGGCGGAGACGGGCGCGAAGATCTGCTCGACCTGCTCTGCCGTGAGCGTTACGCCGAAGACCTCCTGATAGTAGTCGATGGCGCGCTGGGTCACATCGATGTCTTCAAAGAGCGCGGGGTAGACGGTCTTTGCCATCCACAGAAGCGTAATCGGCGTGTCAATGCCGGGGGTGTAGCTGCGGTACATGCCGAGCGGCATTTTATAGACCCGTTTGTCCTGCACCGCCTGAATGCCGCTCCAGTCATAGGTGCCGACGGTGTTGCTGTAGAGGTCCTCCGGCTGGGCAGTGTTGAAGTTCGTCATGAAAATCACGCCGGGGTTCCATTCGTAGACCTGCTCGAGGTTTACGGTTACGGAGTTATCCTGCGTCAGCTCCTCGGCGACGTTCAAAGCGCCGATTGCCGTCGCCCACCACTGACCGAAAAACAGCTTGCCGGAGGTCATGATGGTGCTGTCGTTATACTGGAACAGGAAGAAGGCTCTGGCGCGCTCCTCGTCGGGAATGTCCTTCACGCGCTGCTGGACCATGTCGTAGACCTCCGTGCTGTACTGCCGGCACAGCGCCGCGCGGTCATTTTCCGGGAAGATGGAAGACAGCAGGTCAATCCAGTTGTTGAGCGTCTCGATGCAGTCGTACTCCCACTTGTTCGCCGAGACCGCGACGGCGCAGAAGCCCGCAGTCTGGAGCTTTTCGCCGAGCGCGGGGTTCATCGCGCTGTAGAAGACCACGTCGGGCGCAAGCTTCATCAGCTCTTCGGTGTTCACATCCGTGCCGTTCATGAAGCCGGTCTCGGCGTTCAGAATTTCGGGGTAGAGCTGAGAAAGCAGGCTGTTCTGCGCGGCAGACATGCTCGACGGCGCGATGCCGACCAGCTTTTCCGCCGAGTCGAAGAACACCGAGAGAACCGACGGCAGCGGCAGAATGTCGCAGACGACGATGCGGTCAATCTGGCGCGGAACGGTCACGACGTTGTCGTTGTGGTCGGTGACGGTGATGGTGTCGGACTGCTCCGGCTGCTGATCTTCGGCAGGTTCCTCCGGTGCGGTGGTTTCTTCGGCAGCCGCGGCTTGCGGTGCGGCAGCTTCCTGCGTTTCAGCAGGCGCGTCGGGCGTGGGGCTTTGCGCGGCGGGCGCGCAGCCGGTCAGAAGCAGCAGCGCCAGCAGCAGGCAGAGAAGCGATTTTGCGTGTTTCATAGAGATGTTCCTTTCCTGTAAGAAATTTTGGGGTTGCCGGTTATCTATCAAGTCAGGATGGACTTGGCTTACCAGGTGGTCACGAGGTTCGGAATCTGCCTGCGGTAGATTCTGCCGGAGTACGCCTCGTGCGGCAGCGGGAAAAACTGCGCGCCTTGCGGCACAATGGGGGAGTATAAGGGGTCTGCAATCACGCGCTTCGCGCCGGAAAGCGCGGCTTGAAGGGCCTGCTCGTCTTCAATCTGACGGCAGAAGGGTCCTTCCAGCTCCCGCGGAAGCTCCACGGGGCAGATCGCCTCGGCGCAGATCCCGTAGTCCAGCAGCAGCGCCGCCGCAAGCGAGCGGGAGGCGACGCTTTCTCCGAGAATCACGGTATCGGGCGCATCCGGCATGCCGGCGGGAAAAATCTCATTTTCTCCCGTGCGGATGCTGTTTTGCAGCGCATCGAGCAGCAGCTTAGATACCGTATCGCCAAGCGGCGCGCCGACGACATAGGGCGTTCCGAACCGCTCACGCAGGAAGTTCGCCGCCGGCAGCCCGACCGACGAGACGACGAGGTTGACCTCCGCTTCTCCCGCGCGGTCGATGGCGGATACATCGCTTCCCATCGCCCAGATGCTCTGCACCGAAAAGCCGCCCTCGGTCAGCCGCTGGGCGATGCTCTGGACCTGCCCGTTCACGGAAAAGTCCAGCGGCGTTGCGCCGAGAATGTTGACGGCATTTTTCTTCGTTTCGCGCGCCGGAAGGACAAAGCGCTCTGCATACAGCCGCAGCGCCTGCCCCGCGCCCGAGACATATGAGCCGATGCCGTTGGAGGGAACAAAGAACGAGGGAATGCCGGCCCGGCGTTCGATTTCCCGGGCAATGGCGGCAAGGTCGCAGCCGGTGATCATCGGAATCGGCGTTCCGGCAAGGGCAATGAAGCGCGGGGAAAGCTCCTTTGCCGCGCGGACAGTGTCCTCGATCAGCTTTTCGTCGTCTCCCAGCACCGCTTCCAGCTCGGAAAGCCCCGAGATGAAGACCAGCGAGTCCATGTCGTACCAGCGCGGCTCGTCGTGGGTGTTGTAGGTCGAGTTGCAGCCGGAGGCGTCGTGCATCACGGTCATGCCGCCAAGCTCAAACAGCGCCGAGCAGACGCCGGAGACGTCGGCGGTATAGGTAGAAAGAAAGGCTTGCGTCTGTTTCATAGGCAGCTTTCGCACCCCAATCCCTTTTGCTGAATATAGTCGCGCGGGTCGCGCGCGGTCAAAAACGCCTGTTCCATCTGCGCGCAGAGCCGGCAGATGCCGTCGAAGCCGTACATGCCGCCGCCCTCGACGATGTTGACAAAGTGCCGCGTGCCGGTAAAATACGCCGCCTTCTGCCCGATGGCAAGCATCGGGCGCTGCGTTTCGCGCGGCAGAACGCGCAGCTTGACCTCGACGGTTGCGTACAGCGCGAGATCCGGCGCATTTATCTGAAGCCAGCGGAAATCGTCCAGATCGTCGGCGGCGATGGAGTCGGCGTAGATGCGCGAAACGAGCAAGCCATGTGAGATCAGGCAGCGCGCCAGACTCATCGGAGCGGGCGTCGCGGTGTAGTCGATGGCAATTTCCGTGTCGCCCAGAAGCGCCTTTGCGTGCTTCAAAGCCTCTTGCGCGCGCGCTTCGTCCTCCGCGGGGTCGTAGTCAACTTCGAGCGCCGTGCAGAGAGCTTGCAGGTTTTTGCGGATGACCTCCGGCGTGTAGCTCAGGGGCAGATACAAAAATGTTCCGCCGAGGCGGTTTGCAAGCGTCTGCCCGCCGGCTTTTGCCGGGGGATTGTAGGCGATGTGAACGCTGGACGCCGCCATGTTCTGATAGTCTTCATAGGTTCTGCACTGCGTGATATCGCGCAGCGGGCGCTTTGCCGCGCGGATGATTTTGACAAGCTCCGAACTCTCATCGGTTTCAAAGCAGTTTCCGAGGATATTGACGCCCGTGTCCTGTGCGCGCGGCTTGAGAAGCGAATACAGCTGCTTTCTCATCAGCTGGTCGGGCGTCAGCCCGCTTTTTCGCATGATGGGGTTCATGTAGCAGTCGGTAAAATCGACGGTAGGAAATCTGCTTCGCAGCTCGCGGTAGCACAGGGCGAGGTCGCAGCCGAGAAAATGGTGGATGCAGCTCGTATAGACCAGCACCGCGGGCGGAAGCGATGGCAGGCGATTTAAAATATCCGTCACGCCGTCAATCAGCAGCGATTCCATGTCGCCGTCCAGAACGTTATTCTCCTTGATCGTGATGGTGGAAAACCGGCGCTGCGCACCCATTTCCGCCGCCGTCAGCACCACGCCGCGCAGACAGTTTCCCGCACAGACGTAAATTTCGTGCGCGCCGGGGATGAGCATGCCCACATGCACAATGTTCCACACGCCTCTTGCCGGCGCGCCGTATTCCAGACCCGGGACGAAGGGCGCGGGCGCTTTGGCATCCCGGATGCGCACCATGGCGCCGTCTTCCGTGACGGGCGAGACACGTTTTAACATATGCCCACCTCGCATGCGTGCAGGACGCGTTCGGCAAGCACCCGGTATTCTGCCGCCATGGGGCTGTCGGGGAATGCCTCGATCACCGTTTTTGAAAGCTCCTCCGCCTGATGGACGGTGTCGCTCAGAGACAGACTGCCCACAATCTGCGACGAGATATCGCCCGCCAGCTCCAGCACCTTTTCTTCCTCGTTTTTGACGTTCCGGCGGTTCAGAATCAGTCCGCCGAGCGAGGCGTAGCCGCGACCGCGGAAGTTTTCTACCGCCATCGCAATATTTGCCGCCGCGTGCAGCGCCATGTTTTCGCCCGAGGTCACGATGAAGACCCGGTCGGCGTAGCCCGCGCGCATCGGCATGGAAAATCCGCCGCATACCACGTCGCCCAGCACGTCATAGAACACCACGTCCGGGCGGAAGGTCTCATACGCACCCTTTTCTTCGAGCTTTTCCAGCGCCGCGATAATTCCGCGCCCGGCGCAGCCGAGTCCCGGCGTCGGACCGCCCGCCTCGACGCATACCACGCCGCCGAAGCCCGCGCGCGCCATGTCGGACAGGGTAAAATCATTTTTCCGCTCGCGCATGAGCTGCAAGGCAGTCGGCATTTTTTCGCCGTGCGTCAGAAGAACGGTCGAGTCCGCCTTCGGGTCGCAGCCGATCTGCATCACGCGCAGCCCCTTTTCGCTGAGCGCCGCCGAGAGATTGGACACCGTCGTCGATTTTCCGATGCCGCCCTTGCCGTATACCGCAATTTTGATCATTGCTTCGTCCTCCCGTCCGTATAGTCGCCGCGTCCGACCGCGACCTCGTAGCCAATCTCCTGCATCTGCGCGCGCAGCTTGCGAAGGCTGCTTTCTCCGTCGTCGCCGATGCCCGCCTTGTTGTCGTAGAGCAGATATTTCTGCCGCACCGCCATCGGAGACAGGTTCGGCATAACCACGTTGCACCCGGACAAAACGCCCTGCTGACGTCCGTCCGCGTCCAGCGTGCCGAGCGCGGTCGTCGCCGGCAGCAGCGCATCCGGCAGCAGCAGCCGCACAAGGCTCAGAAGATACAGCGTCAGCTCAGCGCTGCCGTGGGGGAAATCGCGAAACGGCGTATCCTTGTGCGGGATGAACGGACCCATGCCGACCATCTCGGGGCGAAGGTCCGCCAGAAATTCCATGTCCTGCGCCAGCGTCTCGACTGTCTGATAGGGCGCGCCGATCATCATGCCCGCGCCTGTCTGGTAGCCGATGTCCTTTAAATCGCGCAGGCAGCGCATGCGGTTGGAAAGCGTCTGGCGCGCGGGATGAAGCTTTGCGTAGTGCGCTTCATTCGCCGTCTCATGGCGCAGCAGATACCGGTCTGCGCCGGCGTCGAAAAACGCCTGATACGCCTCGCGCGACTTTTCACCGATCGAGAGCGTGATGGCGCAGTCGGGATACTGCGCGCGGATGCGCCGGACAAGGGCGGTGATTTTCTCATCCGTCCACCAGGCGTCTTCGCCGCCCTGTAAGACGAACGTGCGGTAGCCGAGACGGCAGCCCCCTTCGCAGCAGCTCAGAATTTCGTCCTCCGTCAGCCGGTAGCGTGAAAGACATCGGTTCGAGCGGCGGATGCCGCAGTAATGGCAGTCGTTTTTGCAGTAGTTCGTAAATTCAATGATGCCGCGGAAAAATACACGTCTGCCGAAGCGTTTCTGCGTAAGTCTGCATGCCAGGTCGCGGGAAAACCGGCGGTCTTCTTCGTTCGCGTCTGCAATCAGCCGGACCCAGTCTTCATGCCGGAGCGGCTCGCCCGCAGACAGGGCGGTGATGAGGCTCTGCATATCGTTCATGGCGTTTCCTCCGTTACTGCGCCGAGACGGGAATCACGTCTGCATACGCCCCGTCCGGCGTTTCAATCGAGCCGATGACGGCGCGCACGCCGAAATAGTCCGAGATGTTTTCTTCCGTAACCACGTCCTGCGTGCTGCCAAACAGGCTCTTTCCGCTTCGCCCGAGCAGCAGCGCTTTGTTTGCCCGGCGCAGCGCGTGGGCAGGGTAGTGGGTGTTAAAAATGCAGGTCAGCCCGGCATGCGCCAGAGACTGCATGGTGTCGAGCACCAGCAGCTGGTTTTTAAAGTCGAGGTTCGACTCCGGCTCGTCGAGAATCAGCACCTGCGGCTCGGCGGCAAGGGCGCGCGCAATGAGAACCATTTGCAGCTCGCCGCCGCTCAGTTCGCAGCAGCGCCGGTCCGTAAACGAGCAGAGCCCCAGGCGGCCGATGGCGTCGTGCGTCTTTTGAAGGTCTGTTTGCGTCGGCGCGGAGAACGCGCCGATGCGGCTGGATCTTCCGAGCAGGACCATCTGCTCGACCGTGCAGGAGCTGATGGCGGTCTTCGCCTGCGGCACGTAGGAGACCGTCTGCCAGAGCATGCGCTCCGGAATTGCGCGCACGTCGCGCCCGTCAAGAAGCGTCTGCCCCTGCTTCCAGCGGCAAAGATTCAGCATGCAGCGAAGCAGCGTCGTCTTGCCCGCGCCGTTCGGACCGAGGATGGCGAGAACGTCGCCGCGTTCTGCCTGAAGCGTAATGCCTTCCAGCAGCGACGCGCCCTTTTTGTAGGCGAAGCTGCCGTTTTGGACCGTCAGCGTCACAGGCTCCAGCCTCCCTTCCGCCGGACGATGGTGATGAAAATCGGCGCGCCGAGTATCGCAGTCAGAATCGACACCGGAATCTCCGCCGCGCTGATCGTGCGCGCGAGGGTGTCTACAATCATCAGGAAGCACGCGCCGCAGCTGATGCACGCCGGAAGAAGCCTTGCGTGGCTGTTTCCGAACAGAAGCCTGCACACATGCGGCACCAGCAGCCCCACCCAGCCGACCTGCCCGCACATCGCGACGCACGAGGCGGTCATTGCCGCGCAGCAGACGATGCACACCGCGCGCAGGCGGGTGATGTTCGTGCCGAACGTGCGCGCTTCTTCGCCCGGAAGCGGCAGCAGATTGAGCTTCCAGCGAAGAAGAAGCAAAACGCCGCAGGAGACGGCAATCGCGGGCGCGCCGAGCTTGAGAGAATCAAACCCCGCTGCGCTCAGGCTTCCCATCAGCCAGTAGGTGATCGCGGGCAGCTGCGACTCGGTGTCCGCCGTGAATTTGACGAGCGAAACAAGCGCGGAGAATAAAGAGCCCATCATGATGCCCGAGAGAATCATCGTCGTGCGCGCGCTGCCCTTTCCGGAAAGGCACGTCAGGCTCACCGCCAGCATGCCAAAGCCGAACGCTGACAGCTGCACGCCGATGAGCCGGAAACCCAGCAGCAGCGCCAATGCTGCGCCGAAGCTTGCGCCCGAGGCGACGCCGAGCGTGTCGGGCGTAGCAAGGGGATTGGCAAAGAGGCTCTGAAACACGCAGCCCGAGACGGACAGCCCCGCGCCGACCAGCGCCGCCAATAATACGCGCGGCAGCCGCATCGACCACAGAACCGCCCTTGCCTGCGCGCCGACCTCGCGCCCGAGAAGAAGCGAAACGAGGTCCTTCGCCGGGACGCTCATCCGCCCGATGCAAAGGCACACAAGCGCGCACAAAACCGGCGCGATCAGAAACACAACCAGCTGCCACAGACGCAGGCTGCCGGGAATCGGCTGTTTTTTCATGGTTCCTCCCTGGGGTGTATTCTTCCAACTCCCAACGCGCCCGGACAGCGGACCTTTTCGCGCTGCCGGTCACATTGCCGGTTTGAAGAATACACCCAAAAAACAAAAAGACCGTATCCCTGAACAGGATACGGCTTGCCCGCCCATGCACGCACGGCGGGAAAACGCATCGCTTTCACCGCAAGGCGGGAACATCAGGCATTCCCGGATTTTGGCGTCAGGGAGCGGGGGTCGTTAAAAATTGGAGCTTAGTCTTCGTAGATGTTGCCGGAGTACATGGTCTTCGCGCTCACGCCGGGGAGCCTGCCGAGCTTGCCGGTGAGGGTGTTGATGGCGTCCTGCGGCGCTTCGATGGCGACGGAGATGATATTGATGGCGCGCGCGCGGTAGGGGATGCCCATCCTGCCGAGGATATAGGGCGAAAATTCGTGCAGCAGCGCGTTGACGCCTGCAACGTCGCTGCCCGCCTCTAAAATCATACTGATCACCGCAACTCTTGTCTGCATACAACCGTCCCTCCGTTTTTTTCTATCGTACCACGTCCTTCCAGCCCTTGTCAACCAATTCTTAAATTTTCCAAATGCGCTTGCCTTTTGCGCGGGAATCTGCTATGATGCTGGTATACATACCAAAAGACGTGCCATGGGCACAAAACGCAAGGGAGCGCTCCCTTGCAGAAGGCTTCGCCTTCTGCAATCCCTCCCTGTCAAAGCCATCTCCGGTAGGGAGCCGGAGGCGGCGGAAAGCGAGGAATACCATGAAGAAACGATTTTTGAGCG
>CALERM010000171.1 GCA_937907715.1 uncultured Clostridia bacterium | reverse complement strand
ACGCTGACCTTCGACATCACCGGCGAGAAGTACGGCAAGGTTTACCGCGGCACCCGCGAGTATGAAGACGGCGACGTCATCTCCATCCGAAAGAACGACAAGATGACCTTCAAGGCAAAGGTCACCAGGAAGGACTACGTTGCCGTCTGGACCTACAAGGGCGAGAGCTACGTTGGCGACGAGTTCACCGTCAAGATGGGCTCGACCGACGCAAAGCTCTATGTCGAGTTCATGGATAAGGACGACATCCGTCTGACCGAGCTTCCGTTCCGCGATGTTTCCAAGCGCGACTGGTACTATGACGATGTGGTCTATGTCTACCGCAACGGCTACATGGACGGCATGTCCTCGACCCGCTTCGGCGGCGAACTGAACACGACCCGTGGTCAGATCGTCACCATCCTGTGGAGACTGACCGGCGAGCCGGGTGCATCGTCGAGATGCCCGTTCAACGACGTCTCCTCCAGACAGTACTACTACGACGCAGTCTGCTGGGCATACGACGCAGGTGTGGTCGACGGCTTCGACGCACATACCTTCAAGCCCGACCAGAACGTCACCCGCGAGCAGCTGGCAGCCATCCTGTACCGCTATGCCGAGTACATGAACCTGTCCACCGGCGGCTCTGCCTACCTCGGCAAGTACAACGATGAAAACCGCATTGCGAACTGGGCATACGACGCAATGGCATGGGCAAACTACCATGGCATCATCAACGGCACGTCCGCAACGCGCATCAGCCCGAAGGGCTACGCAACGCGCGCGCAGATCGCAGCCATGCTGCACCGCTTTGCCGTGGAATTCGGCGCATAATTCCCAAAACGAAAAGAACCTCCCCACGGGGAGGTTCTTTTTTACGCATCTGGGGCAGGAAAAACCGCCGCCCGGAGACTCCGGGCGGCGGTTGGCGTTTCTGGGGAATCAGATGTTGGCGATCAGCTCAATCTCGACCCTTGCGTCCTTCGGCAGGCGCGCAACCTGAACCGCGGAACGGGCCGGGCAGGCTCCTTCGGGGAAGAACGCGGCATAGACCGCGTTCATGGCGGCAAAGTCGTTCATGTCGGCAAGGAAGACGGTGGTCTTCACGACGTCTGCCATCGTGCCGCCGGCGGCTTCGACGATTGCCTTGCCGTTGGTGAGCGACTGCTTCGTCTGCGCGGAAATATCCTCGGGCATGACGCCGGTCGCCGGGTCGATGGGCAGCTGACCGGAGACGAACACAAGAGAGCCTGCCTTCGTCGCCTGAGAATACGGGCCGATGGCGCCGGGCGCGCCGGTGGTTGCAATGATTTCCTTCATGATAAATTCCTCCTTGAAGATAGCTTACGCTTTCGCGGCTTTCGCCTTTGCCTGCTCCAGAGCAGTCGCCAGCTGGTCGGGACAGGACGTGGGCTTGTAGCCGCAGCGGATGCCGCGCAGGCGGGAGATGACCTCGTCGACCGGCATGCCCTCGACCAGCCTGCCGATGCCCTGCAAGTTGCCGTTGCAGCCGCCGATGTACTCCACGTTCCTGAGCTTGCCGTCTTCGATGTCAAACAGAATCCGGCTCGAGCAGGTGCCCTTGGTCTGATATTCGTAATGCATGGTGTTGTTCCTTTCTATACCGTCAGGTCGCAGAATTCTGCGCCGACATATTCACAAAGCGCGTCCGGGCTTACAAGCACCTGCGCCCCGCGCTGCCCGGCGGAAACGCCGATCTCATCGTATAAAATCGCCGTCTCGTCGATGAACGTGGGGAAGTGCTTCTTCATCCCGATGGGGCTGCATCCGCCGCGGATATAGCCCGTGAGCGGCAGAAGCTCGCGGACCGCAATCAGCTCGACCTTCTTGTCCTTCGCCGCCTTTGCCGCTTTTTTGAGGTCCAGCTCGCAGCAGACCGGAATGCAGAAGACGAGATAGCCCTGCTTTTCGCCCCGCGCGACGAGCGTCTTGAAAATCTGCTCGGGGGGCTCGCCAATGCCCTCTGCGGCGTGAAGACCGCTCAGGTCGTTTTCGTCGTACGCATATTCCTTCGCGCGATAGGAAATCTTTGCCGCGTCCAGAAGACGCATCACATTCGTTTTGTTCATGCCTTCGCCTCCAATCGGCGCAATTTTCGCGGTTTCGCCCGCGCGACATCATTATACCCGATTGTGCGCAAACTTGCAAGACGTATGCAAATCTGCTATAATACCATTCTGCAAACGAAAGGAGATGGCGTGATGTCGATTGAAAAGGTAAAGGCATATTTTGCGCAGTTCGGGATGGAGCAGCGCGTGCTGGAATTTGAGGTATCGAGCGCGACCGTGGAGCTGGCGGCGCAGGCGGCCGGCGTGGAGCCAAAGCGCATTGCAAAGACGCTGTCGTTCCTCGTGGGAGATAGCTGCATCCTGATTGTCGCCGCGGGCGACGCGCGCGTGGATAATAAGAAGTATAAAGACCGCTTCGGCGTGAAGGCGAAGATGCTCGCGCACGACGATGTGCCGGAATACATCGGGCACGCGGTGGGCGGCGTGTGTCCGTTCGCGGTCAAGGAGGGCGTGAAGGTTTACCTGGACGAATCGCTCCAGCGCTTTGAGACTGTTTTCCCCGCCGCCGGCAGCGCAAACAGCGCCATCGAGCTGACGATTCCGGAGCTGGAGCAGTATTCGAAGTCCGACGGCTGGGTCGACGTGTGCAAGGACTGGCGAACCGACGCGGAAGGATAAAAAATCCCATTTTCGGGCATACTGCTTCCAAAAACTGTAGGAGGCAGGCACATGGAAGAGCAAAAGCAGCAGGCGCGCACCGCGCAGACGCAGGAGCTTCTGGAGCTGGGCGCAAGCACGACAAAATCGAGCCGGGGCAATATTTATACGCTTACGATCATCGGACAGATCGAGGGGCATCAGGTTCTGCCCGAGACGGTGAAGACGACGAAGTATGAGCATGTCATTCCGCTGCTGGCGGCAGTGGAGGAGTCGGAGGAGATTGACGGGCTGCTGCTGCTTTTGAACACGGTCGGCGGCGACATTGAGGCGGGGCTTGCGATTGCCGAGCTGATTGCCGGGATGAAGAAGCCCACGGTGTCGCTGGTCCTTGGCGGCGGACATTCGATCGGCATTCCGCTGGCGGTGTCTGCAAAGCGGGCGATGATCGCGCCGCGCGCGAGCATGACCGTTCACCCCGTGCGCATGACGGGGCTGGTGGTCGGCGCGCCGCAGACGTATCACTATTTTGATCAGATTCAGGACCACATCGTCGACTTCGTGACGGAAAACTCCCGCATTTCCCGGGCGGAGTTTGCACGCTATATGATGGCGACCGGGAACATGGCGACGGATGTGGGAACGGTTCTTTATGGCGCGGAGGCGGTCGAGTCCGGGCTGATGGACCAGCTGGGCGGTCTTTCCGACGCGCTTTCCTGTCTGCATGCGCAGATTGCGCAGGAAAAAAAGAAACGCACCGGTCCGGATGCAGACAGCGACAACTAAAAAGTATGGAAATATTCCTCCGGTTGTGATAATATAAATCAGTATGAGATTTTACGCGGCGCGCTGCCGCCGGATCAATCGGAGGATTGTCTATGACCTATTGGAACGCGGTTTTGCTGGGGCTGGTGCAGGGATTGGCGGAGTTTCTGCCGATTTCCAGCTCCGGGCATCTGGCGGTGCTGCAGAATTTCTTCGCCATCGGCGACATGGAAAACCATATGCTCTTTGATGTGCTGCTGCATCTGGGGACGCTGGCGGCGGTCATTCTTGCGTTCTGGAAGGATGTGCGCGAGGTCGCCACGGAATTTCTGCGGATGCTGCATCTGCGCAGAACGCCGCACGGCTTGAAGCCCAACCGGCGCGAGCGGCGGCTGATCAGCTTTCTGATTCTGGCGACGCTTCCGCTGATTCCGGCGGCGTTTTTATCAAACGTTGTCGAGAGCCTGTATCAGAACACGTTCTTTATCGGCTTCGCGTTTGTCATGACGGGCTTTTTGCTGTTTGCCGCCGACCGCATGGGACACGGCAACAAGGACGAGCGCAGCTCGACTTTCGCGGACGCGATTGTCGTGGGTCTGGCGCAGGCAGTTGCGGTGGTGCCGGGGCTGTCGCGCTCGGGGACCACGATCAGCGCCGGGATGCTGCGCGGCTTTGAGCGGAGCTTTGCCGTGAAATTTTCGTTTTTACTGTCCATTCCCGCCGTCGTCGGCGCAAATCTGCTGTCGATCATCAAGGCGTTCTCGACCGGCGTGGAGTGGAGCTATGTGCCGATGTATCTGGTAGGCGTCGCCTGCGCATTTGTGTCGGGCTACTTTGCCATCTATTTTCTGCGGCTGATTGTCCAGCGCGGAAAATTCGGCGGATTCTGTTATTATTGCTGGGGCGCGGGGCTTGTGACGCTGCTGCTGTCCCTGATTTCCTGAAAGGACGGAGCCTTATGGCGGAAAAGCAGACAAAAAAACGTGCCTCCGGCGGCAAGACGACCGGGAAGTCCTCCGGCAGCCGGAAAGGCACGTCAAAAAGCTCCCGCGCAAAGGCGAATACCCGCAAGCCGGTCCGGCGCGAGGTCGGTGCGGGAGTCTGCCTGGTGCTGGCGCTGTGTACGACGCTGGGCTGCCTCGGCATTCAGGGGGCGCTTTTGTCGCTGCTGATTTCCCTGTTCCGGGGACTCATCGGCGCGGGACTTTACATACTGCCGTTTTCGTTCGTGATGGGCTTTCTGATTCTGCTGCTGCATGACGGAAGACCCGTCGCGCTGCGCGTGACATGCGGCTTGCTGCTTGCCGTGACCATCGGCGCGCTGGTGCAGCTTGTCGGCGGGCAGGAGGGCGCGGACTGGTCTGTCTCCATGCTGGCGGACCTCTGGGACGGCGGGTTGGACGGCAGCTGCGCGGGCGTCGTCGCGGGGCTTCTTGCGCAGACGCTGGAGCTGATTATCAGCAGAGCAGGCGCTGTGATTGTGCTGCTTGCCGCGCTGGCGCTGGAGCTGATCACGAGCCTGAATATGACGGTGCGCGGAATTATCACCGCAATCAAAAACCGGCCCAGAGCGGAATACGACGAGCCGAAGCTGGAACACCCGGACCCTGCCGAGCGCATTGTCAACCATGTTGCAACGCGGCACATCGAGCATGTGCAGCAGGAGCAGGAGCGCCGCCGCGCGAAGGCGTCCGAGTTTGATCTTCCGGTGGACGAGCCGCCGCTTCCGGTGTCCGGGGAAAAGCCCAGGCGGGGCAAAGCGCCCATGCGTCCGGACGTGTTCGTGGAGGAAAGCCGCCGCGCGCTGCAAAAGCGGGTAGAAAAGCCTGCGGAAGCGGACCTCGGACCCGACATCCTCGCCGAGCGACCGGCAAGAGGAGAGCCTGTGCAGCAGGCGCAGGAGCAGAATATGCAGCGGCAGGAGCCGCTTCCGAAGCAGCTGCCGCCGTTGAATCTCGACGAGCTGCGGCACGATTCGATGCCGCTTGTCGTGCCGAATCAGCCGCGCGAGGAACTGTATATCGAACCGGAGCAGCCGCAGCAGGAGCCGGTTTCCGAAGCGGAGCGCGGTGCCTATACGCCGCATCCGTGCGCGCCCGCGCCGGTTTCTCCTGCGCCGGTTGTCGGAAGCGGCAAGCCGTCTGCGCCGGCAGAAGCAAAAACCGTGCTGGCTTCTGAGCCGGAGGAGAAAATCAAAAAGGAAGACGTGCATTTGGAAGCCGCCGCCATCGCGCAGGAAATTGCCAGTGCGCCCGAGCCTCCGGCGTATCAATATCCGCCCGTGGAGCTGCTGAAGGAAGGCTCCGGGCAGACGCACGACGGCACCGAGGAAATGCGCCAGAATGCCGAGCGGCTGGGCGATACGCTCAAATCCTTCGGCATCAAGGCGACAATCATCAACGTCACGCGCGGACCGTCCATCACGCGCTATGAGCTGGAGCTGGACCGGGGCGTGAAGCTGTCGAAGGTGACCAATCTGGCAAACGATATCGCGCTGGCGCTGGGCGCGTCGGGCGTCCGCATTGCGGCAATTCCGGAAAAGATTTCCGTCGTCGGCATCGAGGTGCCGAACCGGGTGGTGTCTACGGTATTGGCGCGAGACGTCATTGACTCGCCGGAATTTGTGAAGAGCAAGTCCAAGGTGTCGTTTGCCGTCGGCAAGGACATCGGCGGCAACCGCATCATCGGCGATATCGGAAAGCTGCCGCACCTTCTCATTGCCGGTACAACCGGCTCGGGTAAGTCGGTGTGCATGAATTCTCTTATTATCTCGCTTCTGTATAAGGCGAAGCCCGAAGAGGTCAAGCTCATCATGGTCGACCCCAAAATGGTCGAGCTTGGCATTTACAACGGCATTCCGCACCTGCTCATTCCGGTCG
>CALERM010000170.1 GCA_937907715.1 uncultured Clostridia bacterium | reverse complement strand
AGCGGCTTTGCCGCTTACGGATGTCGCGTACTCCTTGCGGGTAAACATACTGTTCGCCTCGCAAGTGTGGAATTTGTGCGGCGAAGCCGCACAAATTATGCGCGCAGTCGAGGCGCATTCTCTTTATCAAAAAAGTGATAACTTTTTTGATGCTTCTATAGAGCCGCGCATTCGCGCGGCTCTATTTTTACGAAAGGGGAACCATGGACCGCAACGACGCTTTTTCCCGCTGTCACCCGCTGGTGAATTTTCTCTATTTTGCCCTCGTGCTGCTGGGCGCGATGCTTCTGCAGCACCCGGTGTGTCAGGCGATTTCGCTCATTGGCGCAGTCGCCTGCTTCTGCACGCTCGGCGGCGAAAAACCCGGCGGCTTCCGGCTGTGGTACGCGCTGGCGCTGTTTGCCGTGACCGCCGCCGTGAACCCCGCATTCAGCCATGAGGGGCGGACGATTCTGCGCTATCTGCCGTCGGGCAACCCGCTGACGCTGGAATCGATTCTGTACGGCATCGGCGCAGGACTGACGCTCTGCACGGCGCTGGTCTGGTTCTCCTGCTACACGCGCGTCATGACGTCCGACAAATTCGTCTATCTGTTCGGAAGAATCGCGCCCGCGCTGAGCCTCGTTTTATCGATGACGCTGCGCTTTGTGCCGCGGTTTTCCGCGCAGGCAAGGCGCGTTTCCAGAGCGCAGGCGGCGGTCGGCAATGATATGCATACCGGAAGCCTGCTGCACCGCGTCAAGTGCGCGCTGATGGTCTTCTCGATTCTCGTGACATGGTCTCTGGAGAACGCGGTCGACACGGCGGACTCCATGCGCGCCCGGGGCTACGGGCTTCCCGGCAGAAGCGCGTTTTCAATCTTTACGCTCACAAAGCGCGACAAGGCGCTGCTTGCAGCATTGTCGGTTCTGGGCGTGATCGTCGCGGCTGGCTATGCGGCGGGCGCGCTTTCCTGGCGCTATTATCCCAGCTGCAAGGGCGCAGGGCTTACCTGGGTCAGCGCGCTGTGCTGGCTGAGCTATCTCGCTTTGAATCTCATCCCGGCAATTCTGGACGGAAAGGAGGCGGCTGTATGCAGACGTTTACAATCACAGATCTGAGCTTCACCTATCCGACCGAGTCTGCACCCGCGCTTCAAAACGTCTCGCTTTCGATCGAGGCAGGCTCGTTTACGGTCCTGTGCGGCAGATCCGGCTGCGGCAAGTCGACGCTTCTGCGGCAGCTGAAGCCCATCTTGCAGCCGCACGGCACGCGGACGGGCGAGATTCTCTTCGAGGGAAAGCCCCTCTCGTCTCTTACCCAGCGCGAGCAGAGCGCGCGCATCGGCTTCGTGCTGCAAAATCTGGATGCGCAGCTCGTCACCGACAAGGTCTGGCACGAGCTGGCGTTCGGGCTGGAATCTCTGGGACTCAGCACGCCGGTCATTCGCCGCCGCGTGGCGGAGATTGCCTCGTTTTTCGGCATCCAGAACTGGTTTTACAAGCCCGTCTGCGAGCTGTCGGGCGGGCAGAAGCAGCTCGTGAATCTCGCCTCCGTGATGGCGCTCGAGCCGTCGGTGCTGCTGCTCGACGAGCCGACGAGCCAGCTGGACCCCATCGCCGCGACCGACTTTTTATCGACGCTCGGGCGGATCAACCGCGAGCTCGGCACGACGATCATCCTGTCCGAGCATCGGCTCGAAGACGCGCTGGCGCTGTCAACGGGCGTCGTCTTTCTCGAGCGCGGGCGCGTTCTCGACACCGGCACCGCCAGCGAGGTGGGAAGCCGCCTCAAAGCGGCAGGCAGCGACATGTTCTCCGCCATGCCCGTTCCGATGCGCATCTACGCAGGCGTTCCGAACGAGCTTCCCTGCCCGGTCACGGTCGCGCAGGGCAGGCTCTGGCTGGAGACCTTTTCCGAAACGCACCCGCTTTCCCCGGCTGCGCCCGCCGCGCCGTCTGAAAAACGCGAAGGTCCGGCGGCGGTCGAGCTGGACGAGGCGTTCTTCCGGTATGATAAGCAATCCCCCGACGTCGTCAAGGCGCTGACGCTGCGCGCCTATCCGGGCGAGCTTCTGGCAATTCTCGGCGGCAACGGCACCGGGAAATCCACAACCATGGGGCTGATTTCCGGCATGCACCGCGCCTACCGCGGCAAGGTTTCGGTGCTGGGAAAGACGCCGCAGGAGGTGCAAAGCCGCATTGCTCTGCTGCCGCAGGACCCGCAGACG
This sequence comes from uncultured Clostridia bacterium, assembly GCA_937907715.1. Taxonomy (GTDB): domain Bacteria; phylum Bacillota; class Clostridia; order Oscillospirales; family Oscillospiraceae; genus CAG-170. The sequence continues at coordinate 2,502 of CALERM010000170.1, read as the reverse complement.
CTGTTTGTCAAAAATACGGTCATTGAGGACCTTCTTTCCGTGCTGGACGATGTGCCAGGAGACCGGCGCAAGGCGCTGGCGCTTCAGAAGGCACGGCTCTGCGAGCTGACGGAGCTGCTGGAGCGTCATCCCTACGATCTTTCCGGCGGCGAGCAGCAGCGCGCGGCGCTGTGCAAGGTTCTGCTGCGCGAGCCGAAGGTGCTTCTGCTCGACGAGCCGACGAAGGGGCTCGATGCGGAATTCAAGCGCGTGTTCGCCCGGATTATCCAGCGTCTTTGCGCGCGCGGCGTGTGCGTGATCATGGTCAGCCACGACGCCGAATTCTGCGCCCGCTACGCCAGCCGCTGCGCGATGTTCTTTGACGGCGCGATTGTCGCCGAAGGCACGCCGCGGGAGTTTTTCTCGTCCGGCAGCTTCTACACGACCTCGGCAAGCCGCATGGCGCGCGGTCTTCTGCCGGGCGCAATTACCCCGGAGGACGTGATTGCCGCCTGCGGCGGCGAGGTCCCCCCGGAGCCGGAGCTTCCTGCAGACGAGGATTCTGCGGAAATCAAAGCACAGGAGGAAGCCCGGGAGCAGGCAAAGACGTATCTTCTGCCGAGTGAGACTGCGCCCCTTCCCCTCTGGCGAAAGCTCCTGGGCGGACTCGGCGGGCTCGGCGCGCTGGTGTGCCTGTGGAGGATTCTATCCATCAGCGATTTATCCGAGCTTTTGACGCAGGGCGGGCTGACCAGTCTTGCCGGCGATACCTTCCGGCTGTATCTTGCGATGCTCGCGTGTCTGCTTGTCCTTGCCGTATCGTTCAGCCGCGCCGCGCCGCAGCCGGTCCATTCCAGCCTCGGCGGAAGACCGCTTTCCGGCAGGACGAAGCTTGCAAGCGTACTGTCGCTTCTGCTTGTACCGCTGACGATTTTCATCGGCATCGTCTACTTCGGCAAAAAAAGCTACGGCGTGGTCTCGATTCTTGTCCTGCTCGAGTGCATGGCGCCGTTCGCGCTGATCTTTGAAGGACGCAAGCCAAAAGCGCGCGAGCTGGTTCTGATCGCCGCGCTGTGCGCGCTTGCCGTCGCGGGACGCGCCGCGCTTTTCATGCTGCCGGGGTTCAAGCCGGTCGCCGCGCTGGTGATTCTATCGGGCGTCGCCTTTGGCGGCGAGACGGGTTTTTTAGTCGGCGCGATGAGCATGCTGACGTCCAACGTGCTGTTCGGACAGGGTCCCTGGACGCCGTTTCAGATGTTCGCGATGGGGCTGATCGGCTTTCTGGCGGGTGTGAGCTTTCAGAAGGGTCTGCTTCGCGCCGGGCGCGCGCCGCTTGCGATCTTCGGCGCGCTCAGCGTCGTTCTGATCTACGGCGGTATCATGAACCCGGCGTCCGCGATTCTATATCAGCCGAATCTGAACCTTTCCGTTCTGAAGGCGTATTATCTGACCGGTTTTCCCTTCGATCTGGTCCACGCAGCGGCGACGGCGCTGTTTCTCTGGTTCGGCGCGGAGCCGATGCTGGAGAAGCTCGAGCGCGTCAAGCGCAAATATGGGCTGACAGAAGCCGAGTGAAGGCGCGATTGTTCGTCTTTTCTCACAAAATTTACGTACATATTTGACAATTTCTGTTGATTTCGTCAATTTTTTCTGTTCGACACCGTTCGACATCCTTCCCGCTTCAAAATGTGTATGATAAAGCCAGCTAAGGAACCACAAGATCTTGTGGTCCTGGCAAATACAGAAAGAAAGGATGCAAGAACCAATGCAGGAATTGACAAAAGAGTACCTTTTTTTGTTCAATACCATCACACGAACGCAGCAGGAACTGCAGCGTCTGGAAGAAGCACTGCTTCAGGCGCAGCGGACGGCGGAAGAGCTGTACCTGGAACGCACGGACGGTCCAGCCGCCTGACGCGCAAAGCCCCTCCGGGGTTGTGAGATTCCATACGGACGGGCTTTCGCGCAGGTTTTTTCAGAAGCAGGATTGCCGTCGAGCCGCATGACGAGCGCTGCTCCGGGCAATCTGAGATTCCATACGCTATTTTTCGCAGACCGGATTCCATAGAACGGCGCCGCCGCACAGTTTGCAGTCTGTGCGGCGGCGTTGAACTGTCTGAAAAGCAATTGCTTTTCAGACAAAAATTTGCACCTCGACTGCGCGCATAATTTGTGCGGCAAAGCCGCACAAATTATGCGTGTCAAAAAAGTCTTTTTGCCACGCTGAGGCAGTTTTTCAAACTTTAAAAAAGTTTGAAAAACTGGTTGATTGAACGCGAAAGACGAAGTCCGCAGACAAGTGTCACACGCAAACCGCCGAAGGCGGCTCTTATGCGTGTGACCACCCCTGATGGGTTTCCAACGCGCTAAGTGCCGCCGCTTCGCGCCGGTTGCGCGCCGGATTAGCCTGCGGGCGTCATCTTTCACACTATCTTCCTTTCCGTAATCGTTACTCTGAAAGGTTTTTTGACAGTCTGTAATTTGTGCGGCAAAGCCGCACAAATTCTACACTTGCGAGGCGAT
>CALERM010000169.1 GCA_937907715.1 uncultured Clostridia bacterium | reverse complement strand
GCTGTAGCAGGCGTCCGTATGCTCATGCTCTTCCAGCCCGCAGACAGGCTCCGGCTGCTCGTCGGTCGTCTCGGCATAGCACGCATCCGTGTGCCGGTGCTCTTCCAGCCCACAGATCAGCTCCCCGTCTGCGCTGTAGCAGGCGTCCGTATGCTCATGCTCTTCCAGCCCGCAGACAGGCTCCGGCGCTTGCTCCTCCGGATTCTCATCCGGGTCTTCTTCCGGTTCTTCCTCGTCCGGATTCTCGTCCGGTGCTTCTTCCTCCGGATTCTCATCCGGATTTTCTTCCGGGTTTTCCTCGGCAGGCGTCGGATGCTCCGGATCATCGATCACCGGCGCATCGGGAAGATTTTCTTCCTGCGGCAGCGCGCCGAAGCCGAAAACGTCCTCGTCCGTCAGCTCGTGCCGCTCCTCGACAACCTCGCCGCCGATGTTTCCCTCGACGGTTTCCATCGTCTCGCCGTGCAGCCCGGTCACAATGCCGACATGGTCGCTCACGCCGTCGCCGTCCATATCAAAAAACACCAGATCGCCTGTCTTCGGCGTATAATCGCCCGCGCGCTCGTAAAGCCCCGCGTCCGTCAAGTGCTCTATCCAGTACACGCAGCCCGCGGCATACGGAACGTCCGTCTGCTCCACGCCCGCATAGTGCAGGCAGAACGAAGCAAACATCGCGCACCACTCGCTGTAAGGATAGCCGTACCATGCGCCATAGCGCGTGTAGCCGTGCTTGCCGCCTGCGTCGTCGACCTCATAGTTGCGCCCGCTCTGCGTGTAGCCGATCTGGCTCTTTGCCACCAGCGCCACATTTTCGCCCGCCGTTTCGCCGGTCAGCTCCGGAATCGTCGCCTCCCACACGCCGGCGCTTTCCAGATCTGCGGATTTGTCCGAATAGCAGATCAGGCTGTGCGTATGCTCCGGCTTTGTGCAGACAAACTCGCGCGTATAGCACGCTTCCGTGTGCCGGTGCGGTTCCAGGATCTCCTCCTGCTCTTCCTCGCCGCAGATCAGCGTCTCTTCGTAGCTGTAGCAGTCCTCGGTATGCGTATGCCCTTCGATCACCTCCGGCTCCGTGCAGACGAGATTGCCTTCTTCATCGTAGCAATCGTCCGTGTGCTCATGCACGGTATCCTCGCATTCCTCCAGACCGCAGGTCAGAACCTCCTCATAATCGTAGCACGTCGCCGTATGGATATGCCCCTCCGGCTGCACCACGTCAAATTCTTTGTCGCAGAGCAGCACCGTCTCGTAGCATTCGTCCCCGTGCCGGTGCTCCTCCATGCCGCAGTACGTCTCCTGCGCCATCGTAATGGCAGGCAGAATCAGCGCATACGTCGTGCAGAACACGACCACCGCCGCCAGCGCCGTGACCGCGCTGCGCCAGCGCTTTTTCCTGCGCCGCCGGTTTGTATATACAGTTGCCTCATGCCGCGCGTCCATTGTCATCTCACCGACCCTTTATTGAAGCCTTCCGAATCCGGCAAGCGGCCAGACTCTCCAGACGATTTTTCCGACGACCTGCTCCTCCGCCACGCAGCCGACCTCCGAATGCCGGGAGTCCGCCGAGGTGGACCGATGGTCTCCCATGCAGAAATACCGGCTCTCCGGCACCTGATAGGGAAGCTCGATGTTGCAGTCGCCAAACGATTTTTCCGTCACATACGGCTCGTCGAGCCGCTTGCCGTCGACATAGACCGTGCCGTCTGGGTCGATATCCACCCACTGCCCCGGTCCGGCGATGCAGCGCTTGACGAGAATTTTATTGCCGAGATAAAACGCGATCAGATCGCCCTGCCGAAACTCCGCGCCCTTGAGCGAGACGACAATGTCTCCCTCTGAGAGCGTCGGCGTCATCGAAGAGCCGTAGATCTGCAAAACCGGCGTCAGCACCGTCGCCACCAGCACCGCCAGCGCCGCCACAACAATCAGCACATTTACCGTGCTGCGCAGCGTCTGGCGGTAGCGCCTGCGGTAACGAAGCCGCTCGCGCTCGGCGCGCACCTGCTCGGCGGCAGGAACTTTCACCGGCTTTTTTTCCTTCACCCGCATACCTGGTCCCCTTACTTCTGAAGCGCCAGCCGCAGCGCTTCATAGGATTTGAGCATCGTGTCGGTTTTCTCCTGAAGCTCTGCCCACTTCCGCTGCGCGCCCTCGTCGTTCATGGCGCGGATGCTGTCTGCCTCCTGCTGCGCCTGCTGCACGATGGCGTTCGCCTTGCGCTGCGCATCTGCTACGATCCGGTCGGCAAGCTGCTGCGACTGCTCATTTGCCGCGTGGACCTGCGCCAGATACTGGTCTGCCGCCGCCTGCGCCGCTTCAAACACCCCGTTCACCGCCAGCGCCGCCTCGGCAATCGAACCCGCGTTTTCCAGCTTCACGGTCCGGTCTGCCAGCTGCTTGCCGATGGTTTCGTTTTCCTGTTCGAGCTGCTGCGTCCTGCGCTGCAGCTCATAGATAATGTCCAGCAAATCCTCGCGTGTGAGGCGCCGGAGCTCCTGATCCGTCATGTTTTATATCCTAAACCCTTCCAGATTTTCAATTTCTCTACGCTTTTTTGGAAACGTTTTACCCTCTTGGCGCATGATACTGCTTTCTGTAATCAATCATATACACTTTGCCGCTCGAAATCAAGTACCTCATGTCAAAACATTCGTAATTTACATATATTTTTCCCGTCTTTTCTGCATTATTTTCCCATAAAAGTAATTTATGCCCAAAATCAAAAGATGTCCGCCTTCCCGGCAGGCATCCTGCCTTGATAAGCGGAGCATCCCATGTTTCTGTATCCAATCGGCACGCCGGTTCCGACGCACTCTATTGCACCCGGTAGCCCGAGAGCACCAGCTCGATCACCCGCTCCCAGAACGTGCGCTCTGGCGCGCAATAGCGCCGCACCCCCGGAATTTTATGAAACGAGACAAGCCTTCGCTTCTCGTCGATCCATGCCTCAAACATCTGCTCCTGTGTCTGCTCCATCTCTCACGACCCTTTCTCTGCCGCACCGCAGCTGTTCTGCGCGTGGTAAGTATTGTCGTAGTAAATAATACGATAAAAGCTATTAAAATGCAACGATTTTTCAAAGTATAATAAACGAAATATCGTAGGTGGTGGTTGTGTGACAGATATTCTCTCGATGATTCGTCAAAACCGTGAGGCGCGCGGCTGGACCGAATATCAGCTTGCCGAGCGCGCGGGGCTGCCGCAGTCTACCATTTCCTCATGGTACAAAAAGGGCATGACGCCGTCTTTTTCCTCGCTGGAAAAGATCTGCGACGCCTTTGGTCTGACGCTCTCGCAGTTTTTTGCCGATGGGCACGAGCGCCTCGCGCTGACAGCCGATCAGCGCCGCCTCCTGGATGCCTGGGCGCTTCTGACTGCCCAGCAGAAGGACGCGCTGCTCGCTTTCCTGCGGACCATGCGCTGAGCGCACGCAAATCCATAGGATAGAAAGAAGGATGCCTCTATCCGGCATCCTTCTTTTTTGTATCTCGACGCCTCAGCCCAGACGCGCTGCCATCTGCCACACGGGCTCAGCAAGCACATAGCCCAGCGCCGCCGAGCAGACATTCGCGCTCATGGCGTAAAGCACTGCCCTCCGTTTGCTCCTTCCCCGGAGCGTTTTGGCATAGACGCACGACTCGATCAGCGTCACGACCGCCTCCGCCGGGAAGAACAGCAAAAAATAGAACCAGCTCACGCCGCTTTGCAGCGCGAAATACGCGAAGCACCCGTGCAGCAGCCCCTGCGTCAGGAAATTGACCAGCAGCACCGTCTTCCAGTTTTCCCGCAGGGAAAATCCGAACAGCAGCAGCACCAGAAATTCAATCACCAGCGTCGGCACAAACGTCGCCAGGAATTGCAGCGCATAGCCCTGATACACCGGCTGCGTCTTCACGGTTTTTGCCGCCCAGTCCACCGTCACGATGCTTTGCAGGGTGTCACGCTGCAAAACGTCGGACAAAAACACTTCGCCGGACTGCGTCACCATCAGAATCCGGTACGTCTGCGGCACACCGACATAGCGGAACGTGTGAAGCATTTCGCCGTTTTCGCTCTCCTGCCCGGTAAGCTCCCCCCAGATGGGCGCTCTGGTCGAGCCCTGGCTGAGGCAGCCGTGCCATCCTGAAGGAATCGCCGCGCGAAGGTCTGCCAGCAGCGCCGGGTCCAGCCCGGTCTCGTCCGTTTCATACGCGCCCGTGTAGGTTCCCTCGTCGAGAAGATCGAGATAGTATGCCTCCTGCGGCGCATGCACCACACGCACCGCCAACTGCGGCTTGGGACCGGAGTCGGCAAACACCGCCGTCGTCAGAAGCGCCGCCAGAAGCAGCAGCAGCGCTGCCGCGCGAAACCGTCTTTTCATGGAAGATGCTCCTTTCGTCTCAGGATTGTCCTATCTGCATCTTACCACACTTTGTGTATCTTGAAAAGAGTTTAAATTCCATATTGCTCCTGCAGATAAATGCCTGCGCGCGACTGGATATTCTGCGCCGCCTGTTCGGCGGAAACACCGCCGGCAAAATACGCTGCCGCCTCCTCGCAGAGAATGTCCTCCAGCGCCCGGTCCTGCCCTGTGCGCACCGTGATGGTCTCCAGCAGCGCGTAAAACTGCGCCGCATCCGCCTCGCCGAGCAGCTCTGCCTCCCCGTACCAGTCGGTGCGGTTTCCTGCCATAAAGTCGTCTATTTCCGCGCGCAGCAGCGCAGAATTTGCCGGAATCGTGTTCTCCTGCCGATAGGAAAAGCAGAAGCTGAAAAACGCTTTTGCACCCTCTAAGTCCCGGCACTGCGGTCCGAGCCCGAGAGACGTGAGGATATTGTATGCGCTGCCGCTGCCGCTTTCTACCGGGAAGCCCGCATAGGTGTATTCCGGCGCTCCCCACTTCTGTGCGTAATACTCGCCCCGTCCGGCAAGCCACGAAACCGAGCTGATCCAGCCGAGGCTGACGAGCGTCGTCTCCGGGCTGTCCGGCGTCGAGCCGTCGCCGCCCCAGTTTTTGCACCAGGTCAGATAGTCGCAGAATTCCTGCGAGTCAAAGCGGCAGGTCGCCGTTTCCCGGTCCGTGAATGCGCCGATGCAAAAAAGCGCGCAGAGCCCGAACAGATTCTCCGGCGTATTCCAGGAGTCGACCGGCACCCAGCCCTCCGGCATCTGCGCGCGCGCCTGCTCCAAATCCTCCAGCGTTACGCCCGGCTCCGGCACAAAGCGCGCGGGCGCGATCAGCGTATCAATCTGGACCGTCAGCGGCAGCTCATACACCGCACCGTCCTGCTCCAGAAGCCGGTACAGCCCCGGCAGCAGGCTTTCCTCCGTCAAAAAATCCTTCGTCAGCGGCAGAAGATCGCTGCATGCCGCCTCTGCGCGAAGTGTCGGTGGGTTGAACCCATTGATATCATAGAACGCAAACAGGTCTGGTCCCTGCCCCGCCATGATCTGCGTGCGCAGCACATCCAGAGACACCGCGTCCGTATCATATTCAGAATCGGAATAGATCTCATACTTGATCCGATACCGGTCCTGCCCGGTGTTGAATTCCTGCACCATCTGCCCAAACTCATACGAAACCGCGCCTCCGCCTGTTACAACGGCAAGCTGCAGCACGGTTTTTTCCGGCGCGCTGCCGTCTTCCCAGCGCAGGAAGGTCGCGCTCTGACTGTTCGGCGTATACAAAACATAGCCTTCTTCAAGCTCTGCAATCTGCTCCGCCTCCAGCTGTACGCCCAGCTCCCGCGCAGAATCCACCGTCTGAGCTTCCCCCGTCTGCGCGTCCATCTCGGATAGCCCCGCGCCATCGCAGAGCAGCACCCCGCCGTCCAGCGCCAGCCCGAGTCCTGTCGTCTCCCGGCTCACCGCTTCTTCTCCCAGCGGCGTAAGCGTCTGCGCGTCAAATCGCCGCAGCTCCGAGTCGGCGTCACCTAAGACGTTCCGCGTCAGAACAAGAAGCGTATCCTCTTGCCGCTGCATCGCGGCAAACAGCCAGCCATCGGCGTTGGGGTCAACCGTCTGACGCACAAGCTCTGCGCCCTGCCCGTCCAGCAAAATCAGCTGCGAACCGGCAAGCAGGCAGAAGCCGTTCTTCGTCCGGACCAGCTGGAAAAACCGCGTCCCCTGTCCGGCGTCGGTGATCGAAACCGGAATCGTCTCTCCCTGTGCAAATTGTTCGTCGTAATGCGTCAGCAGCAGGCGCCCCTCCGGCTCGGGCTCCACCTGCATCAGAAGATCGCTTCCCCGCGGAATGAAATACCGCGCCGGAACGCTGCCGCTGAGCAGCCACGCGCCGCCTGCCTCATCCGCGCAAAGCGCGTAGAGATAGTCCGCCCCGTCCGGGAGCGGCAGCTGCTCACTCTCGCCGCGCAAATCCGTCTTCCAGAGCGCAGCATTGTCCTCCGCCGGTCCGCCCATCAGAAGGGTATCCCCCGCCGCCGTCAGCGCCGTGGCGAGCTGCAAGTCTCCCGGCAGCGGCAGGCTTTCATATTCCAGATGTCTTGTCTGTCCGTCCTCCGTTTTCTGCGTGCTGTCCGTGACGACCGCAGGCGAGGCTTCCTCATTGGAAGAGATCTCCTGTTCTCCGCCCGGCACGGGCAGCGCCGTCACCTGCTTTTCCTGTGCGCAGCCGCAGAGCATGGAAAGCAGCAAAAGCAAAGCGCCGAGGCGCTGCATCATTCGTTTCAAGCCGTTTTTTCCGGCGGCTGTCTGCCCGAACGCCGCCGCGCGCGCGGCGCCCGGGTGTCTGGTTGTCTGTGTAGCTTTGCCGCCGGAACCTCCTTTCTCATTCGTACTATCGCGATAGTCTGTGTTCAGACTATCATATTCGTCCGCCCCTGTCAACCCCTCTTGACAATTTTAGACGATTGTGATAGTCTGGTTTTAAACACATCGGAGGTAACGCTATGAAGCTGTTCGACTCGGAATGGAAGGTCATGGAGGTTCTCTGGCAGCAAAACGACCAGACGGCAAAGGAGGTTTCGCTGCATCTGGCGCAAAGCGCCGGCTGGAACAAGAACACGACCTATACGGTCATCAAAAAATGCATCGACAAGGGCGCGATTGAACGCCGGGAGCCGAATTTTGTCTGCCACGCGCTGATTTCGAAGCAGCAGGCGCAGACGGAAGAGGCGCAGTCTCTGGTCGACAAGGTCTTCGGCGGCTCTGCCGAGCTGCTGTTTGCATCCCTGCTGTCTGACCGTTCGCTCAGCAAAGACGAAATTGACCGGCTCAAGGCGCTGGTGGAGGCGCACGAAGGATGAACGGATTGCAGGCTGCAATTGTGAGCGGCAGCGCGCTGATTGTCATCACTTTGCTGCTGCGCGCGGCGCTGCGCCGCCGTCTGCCCGCCCGGCTTTTCCCGGCGCTCTGGTGCGTGGCAGCGGCTCGTCTGCTGCTGCCGGTCTCGATTCCGACGCACATCAGCATCTGGAACCTGTTTTCCACCCGCGCTGCATCTGCGGGCGGCATGGTCTCCGGGACGCTGACCGCCTTTCCCGCGCTGGCGCAGACCACTGCGTCCGCCGTGTCCCCGGACCATGCCGCGCATGTGCCGGTTCTGCCGCTTGCCTGGCTTTCCGGCGCGCTTTTGCTGGGGCTGTATTTCGCGCTCGGCTATGCACACTCGGTCAAACAGCTTCGCGGAAGCCGCCTTGCGCCCGGACCGGAGGAAGATCGTCTGCTGGACCTGTTCGGCTTTTCCAATCGTCCCGGCATCCGCGTATCGAAAAGCCCCCGCGCGCCCGTCACCTTCGGCACGGTCCGCCCGACCGTTGTTCTGCCGGAGGATTCCGCCCTTGACCGCGCGCAGGCTTCTCTGATTCTCGCCCATGAGCTGGCGCACGTGCGCCGGAAGGACTGTCTGCGCAAGCTGCTGCTCGCCGTCTGCCTGTGCGTGCATTTCTGGAACCCGCTCGTGTGGGGGATGGTGGTGCTTGCCAACCGCGACATGGAGCTTGCGTGCGATGAAAAGGTGCTGTCCGTGCTTGGTTCAAGCTTCAAAAAGCAGTACGCCCTGGCGCTTCTCTCCGTGGCGCAGCGGCAGCAGAGGTCTTCCTGCCTTTGCAGCGCCTTTGCAAAGTGCCCGCTGGAGGCGCGGATTGTCTCCATCCTGAACTTCCGGCGCATGCCGGTCCGGACCTGCGTCCTTGCTGCGGCGGCGTTTCTTCTTTCCGCATGCGTCCTTGCCACGCAGGCAGCGCCTTCCGCCGTGTCTGCGCTGCCGGCGCCGGTCGAGGCAGTCGCTGAGCTGTCCTCGCCGGAGGAAGCTGAACCAAAAAAGATTGCGCCGGTCCTGCCGCAGGAAGTACCCGCCGGGGTTCCGGCAGAAGATCGCCCCGAGCAGCCGCCTGCTGAAGCCTCAACGGAAGATGCGCCGGAAGCAGCGCCCGCCTATATCTTCCCGCTGGAAAATGCGGACGCAGCAGTCACAGATCCCTACGGCTGGCGCATCCACCCCGTGAGCGGCACGTATAAGCAGCACAGCGGCGTCGACCTGGAAGCCGAAGCGGGCGAAAATATTCTTGCCGTGGCAGATGGTACGGTGGTCGAGAGCGGCTACAACGAGGCTTACGGCTACATGGTGACTCTCGACCACGCAGAC
>CALERM010000168.1 GCA_937907715.1 uncultured Clostridia bacterium | reverse complement strand
TCATCGAAAATCTGGGTCATGCCCACTTTTTTGCCGATGATCGCTTTCTGCATTTTCATGTGATTTCCTCCTAATTTAAGGTTATTGGTTGAAGAACTTGCGCATTGGGACGCATTGGTTCGTCAACATGACCCGTCCGTCCTCTATTCGACGAACCGTGGCGGGCTGCCGTAATTATTTATATGGTATAAGGTAATTACAGCTTTATCTCAATCTCAACGCCAGCGGGAAGATCGAGGCTCATGAGAGCTTCCACGGTCTTCTGGTTGGGGTTGAGAATATCGATCAGTCTCTTGTGGGTTCTGCGCTCGAACTGCTCACGGGAATCCTTGTACTTGTGGACAGCGCGAAGAATGGTGACGACCTCTTTTTTGGTCGGCAGGGGGATGGGGCCGGAAACGGAAGCGCCGTTGCGCTTTGCGGTTTCGACGATCTTTTCTGCGCTCGCATCGATGAGCTGATGATCATAAGCCTTCAGGCGAATTCTGATCATTTCCTGGTTTGCCATGGTTTTGTTTCCTCCTTGAATCACGTACTCAGTTGTTTGGTAAGCCGCTGGGTACGGTCGAGAATCGCTGTACGCTAAGCCGTGCGTATCATTCCGCACCATGAAAAAAGACCGACGTTTGCCGGCCTTGCTCCACTGCGGCGATATACGCCGTAACAGGATTCTCAGCCGCCCGATGACCGGACATACTCCGCAGAAGTTACCGCCAGAGGCGCAATCTCCTGCATCATCGCAAGTGACACGCACGGTTGCGTTGAGACCGCTTCCTACGCGCGCTCATATATAATATAATAAAACCCCCTTGGTGTCAAGGGGGTTTTCCAATATTTTTGATGAATTTCTGTCGGATTTTCAGGGTCTATTTTGTTCTGTCCTGTGTAAATCAACGATAAAAATTCAAAGAAGTCCGTGGTTCCGCGCTTAGTAGGCGACGCCCCAGTAGATCATTTTCTTTGCCGGCTTGCCGCAGATCGGGCAGACATCGTCCAGATGCTCCTGGTGAAGCGGCATGCAGCGGGAGGACATGCCGCCCTCTTCCTTCATTTTCAGCTCGCACTCGAGGTCTCCGCACCACATGGTCTTGATGAAGCCGCCGTTTTCCTGCTGCAGCTTCTTTGCTTCCTCCAGAGAGTGCGCCTCAAAGATATGGTTGTCGAGGTTCTGCTTTGCCTTATCATACATGCCCTTCTGGACCAGCTCCAGCTGCTCTTTGACCGCAGCTTCGAGGTTTTCCAGCGGCACAACGGTCTTTTCGCCGTCGTTGCGGCGAACCAGCACGCACTGCCCCGCCTCAATGTCTCTCGGTCCCAGCTCCAGGCGAAGCGGCACGCCCTTCATCTCATACTGCGCGCACTTCCAGCCCATGGAATTATCCGAGTCGTCCAGCTTCACGCGAAGACCCGCGGCAACCAGCCGCTCTTTGACCTTCATCGCAGCATCCAGCACGCCCTCTTTGTGCATCGCGACGGGCAGAACAATCACCTGCGTGGGCGCAATTTTGGGCGGCAGCACCAGACCGTTGTTGTCGCCGTGCGCCATAATGACCGCACCGATCATGCGTGTGGTCGAGCCCCATGAGGTCTGGAACGGATACTGCAATTTGTTGTCGCGACCGGTAAAGGTCACGTTGTAGGCTCTCGAGAACTTGTCTCCGAAGTAATGGCTCGTTGCGCCCTGCAATGCCTTGTGGTCCTTCATCAGGCACTCGACGGTGTAGGTCGCCTCGGCACCCGCGAACTTTTCCTTCTCGGTCTTCTGTCCGGGGACGACCGGAATGGCAAGGACGTTTTCAAAGAAGTCGGTGTAGCACTTGAGCTGCTGCTCGGTCTCATGGATTGCCTCCTCGGCAGTCTCATGAATCGTATGACCCTCCTGCCACCAGAACTCTCTCGAACGCAGGAACGGGCGGGTGGTTTTCTCCCAGCGGATCACAGAACACCACTGGTTATAAAGCATCGGAAGCTCGCGGTAGGTCTGAAGGACTCTCGACCAGTGGTCGCAGAACATCGTCTCCGACGTCGGACGGAACGCCAGGCGCTCTTCGAGCTTTTCGTTGCCGCCCATCGTGACCCAGGCGACCTCGGGAGCAAAGCCGTTGACCAGCTCACCCTCCTTTTTGAGCAGGCTCTCCGGAATCAGAACCGGCATTGCCACATTCTCATGCCCGGTCTTCTTGAACTCGGCGTCCATGATCGACTGGATGTTTTCCCAGATCGCGTAGCCATACGGACGCAAAATCGTAAAGCCCTTGACCGACGCATATTCCACCAGCTCCGCCTTGCGGCAGATGTCGGTGTACCACTGCGCAAAATCAACCTCCATGTCGGTGATCTGCTGCACTTTCTTCTCTTTCGCCATAACCAATAACATCCTTTCGGAAATAATTGCAATTTATCGAAAGTATTATATCACACCTGTCAAGCATTTTCGCCCTGTTTTGCAGCAATTTGCGGCGTTTTCCGCGTTCACGCGGGACCTGTGCGCAACATAAAATGAAATACCTTTAAGAGGAGGAGTTTGCCATGTCCTGCTTTACCGTCGTCCTCGACCCAAGCGTCGAGGCATTTTACCGCCGCATCGCCGCGCAGGCGGGTCTGACGCTCGAGACCGTGCTGTCCGATACGCTGTTCAAGATCGCCGGGGAGCTTGCGTTGGAAGCGCTCAGCCGGAAACGTACAAATTAGCGCCGGCTTCCTCCCGGAAACCGGAAAAAGCGCCATTGTTTTTTGCCGCAAACTTTGCTATACTCTATCCAAAACATACCGCAAAATCATACGAAAGGATATCCGGTACCTGCCATGAAATCACTTCGGGACTTATATAAAATCGGAAAGGGACCGTCCAGCTCCCACACCATCGGCCCCGAGCGCGCCGCCCGCAAATTTCTGGAGCGCGCGCCCGAGGCAGACCGCTTCACAGTCATTCTCTACGGCTCTCTGAGCAAGACCGGCGTCGGTCACGGCACCGACCGCGTGCTGAAAGAAACGCTGGGTCAGGAGCGTACGGAAATTATCTTCAGTGCGGAGGACCCGGCAGATCTGCCCCACCCCAACACGATGGATTTTATCGCCTACAAGGGCGAGGCTGAGCTTTCCCGTATGCGCGTCATGTCGGTCGGCGGCGGCGATATCGTCATCGAGGGCGAGCCGGAAGCCGAATCGGACGATGTCTACCCCGAAGGCTCGTTTGCCGAAATCACGCAGTTCTGCCGCTGGCGCTACATCACGCTGCCGGAATACGTCGAGCTGAACGAAGGACCCGAGATCTGGGATTTCCTCAAAACGATCTGGAATACGATGCGAAAGGAAATTCAGGAGGGGCTCTCCGCCACCGGTATCCTGCCTGGCGGGCTGAACGTCTCGCGCAAGGCAAAGCTTCTGTATGAGCGCACGCATCTGCTGGACATTCCGCAGGTGCGCGAGCTGCAGCTGGTCTGCGCCTACGCCTTTGCAGCCGCTGAGCAGAACGCCGCCAACGGCACCGTCGTCACTGCGCCAACCTGCGGCAGCTGCGGCGTGCTTCCGGCGGTGCTGCTATACATGCAGAACAAATACAGCCTCTCCGACGACAAAATCGCCAGGGCGCTCGGTGTCGCCGGCATCTTCGGCAATCTGATCAAGCACAACGCCTCCATCTCGGGCGCCGAGTGCGGCTGCCAGGCGGAGATCGGCGCAGCATGTTCGATGGCGGCGGCGGCAATGGGCGAGCTGACGGGCTTAACCATCGACGAGCAGGAATACGCCGCCGAAATTGCCATGGAGCATCATCTGGGACTGACGTGCGATCCCATCTGCGGTCTGGTCCAGATTCCCTGTATCGAGCGAAACGCCGTCGCGGCAAAGCGCGCGATTGACGCTTCGAACCTGGCGCACATGCTGGTCGGCACGAGAACCATCTCCTTTGACATGGTCGTGCGCACCATGTATGAAACCGGCATCAACATGAGCAGAGCCTTCCGCGAAACCTCCGAGGGCGGTCTTGCCCGGCTCTACAGCCGCCGCTCTATCGGTTCATAAAGCCCCCATTCCCGACCGCAAAAGACGGGCGCGCTGCAATGCAGCGCGCCCTTGTTGTATATTTGAGGTATTTCTTACAGACCAGCCTGCTCCAGAAGCGCGGGAACCTTGGATTCCCAGCCCAGGGACATGATGTGGACGCCCTGGCAGTAGGGCTTGCACTCGCGGATGATGCGCGCTGCAATTTCCACGCCGGTGATGCCGGCCTTGGTCTTTTCCTTGTCCGCCTGAAGCTCGGCGATCAGCTCGTCAGGGATATGAACGCCCGCGACGTTGTTGTTCATGAACTTGCACATACCGGCAGACTTCGGGATGATGATGCCGACCTGCACGGGCTTGCCGAACTGCTTGGCAGCTTCCATGAACTTGATGAACTTTTCGGGCTCAAACACAGCCTGCGTCTGGAAGTACTCGGCGCCTGCCTTGACCTTGCGCTCCATCTTGACCAGCTGCGCGTCGATCGAGTCGGAGCACGGAGAGACGACTGCGCCCTTGGCGAACTTGGGTGCTTCGCCGACCAGCTCGTTGCCGCCCAGATCCTTGCCGGTTTCGAGCATGCTCGCAGCATAAAGCAGCGACACGGAGTCCAGATCGAACACAGGCTTTGCCTGCGGATGGTCGCCCAGCTTGGTGTGGTCGCCGGTCAGGCACAGAATGTTGTCAATGCCCAGCATCGCGGCGCTCAGCAGGTCGGACTGCAGCGCAATGCGGTTGCGGTCGCGGCAGGTCAGCTGGAAAATGGGGCTCAAGCCCGCATCCTTCAGCACCTTGCAGGTAGCAAGGCTGCCCAGACGCATGACGGAGGACTGGTTGTCGGTTACGTTGACAAAGTGGACGCCGGTGAGGTACTTCTTTGCTTCTTCGACCATGCCGTCGATGTGGATTCCCTTGGGAGGACCAACCTCGGCAGAAACTACAAATTCCCTGTTCTGAAACAGTTCCGTAATTTTCATATTTCCATCACTCCTGATTATTCAGATTCTTTGGCTGTCTTGGTAGCCTGATCCGTGTTAAAGTCGTGCAATTGTGTGGCGCAGCGCAGGACATCCAGACGTCCCTGCTCCTTCAGCCGCTGGATGATACGCTCCCAGCCGCAGTCCATCTCGGGACAGACCTCGCACTTGCCGTTCTTGGTGCCGCCGCACGGACCGTTGACAAGGCTCTTGGAGCAGGCTGTGATGGGACAGATGCCGCCGGTCAGGTTCAGGAAGCACTCGCCGCACTGCCCGCAGTCGTACTCGAGCGGCGTGACGCCCTGGAAGCCGGGCAGCTCCACAGTATCACAGCAGGCGTAGACGGGCTTGTCTTCCAGCGTCTCGGAAATGGTCTGAACGCCGACGCCGCAGGAGAACACCAGAACAGCGTCCGCCTCGGCAATCTTCGCCATGGGACCTCTCAGGCGCAGAGCAAGCTCGGTGGGGTTGCAGACATAGTCGGTCGTCAGCGTGCCGACGACCTTCCCCGCCTCCGCCAGCTTCTTTTGCAGCGCATTGGCTTCCTCCTCGGGGAAGCCCACTTCCTTGCAGCCGTGGCAGTTGATGATGAACACCTTGCCGGCGCAGAGGGAGGTAATGGTTTGTTCGGATTTCAGTCTCGTAATCAGCATATATTCTCCCCCTTATTTCTTCTTCAGCAGGGGCATGACCAGACCCTTGGCGGCGTTGATCTTGGATACCAGCGGAATCTTGGACGAGCAGATGTACTCGCAGCACTTGCAGGAGAAGCAGTCCATGACGTTGAGCGTCAGCAGCTTCTCTGCGTCGCCCAGCTGACCGTACTTGTAGATTTCCAGAGGCTGCAGCTCCATGGGACAGACGTCCACACAGCGGCCGCACTTGATGCACTCTTTTTCCTCGGTATGGTCTGCCGCAATGGCAATCACGCCGTTCGAGCCCTTGATAATGGGCACGTTCGTGTCCTTCAGCGGCGCGCCCATCATGGGACCGCCCATCTTCAGAACCACGTCGTCTCCGGTAATGCCGCCGCAGTGGTCAATCAGCGACTGCACATTGGTGCCGAGCTTGACCATGTAGTTGCCGGGGTTGCGGATGAAATCGCCGGTCACGGAGACCGCGCGCTCCACCAGCGGCATACCCTTCTGAATTGCGTCGGAAATCGCCTTTGCCGTGGAGGTGTTGCTCACCACGCAGCCGACGTCTGCCGGCAGCTTGCCGCTGGGAACCTGGCGTCCCATGACCTTCTTGATGAGCATCTTTTCAGCGCCCTCGGGGTACTGCGTCTTCGCAGCGACCACACGGATATTCTCGTAAGGCGCGACCTTCTCTTCCATCAGCGCCACTGCGTCAGGCTTGTTGTCCTCAATGAGGATGACGCCCTCGGGCGCGGCAACCGCCTTCATCATCGCACGCAGACCGAAGATGATATCGTCTGCGTACTCGAGCATGATCCGATGGTCCGCCGTCAGGTAAGGCTCGCACTCCGAGCCGTTGATCAGGACCGCGTCGATGGGCTTACCGGGCTTCAGCTTGACATAGGTCGGGAACGTTGCGCCGCCCATGCCGACGATGCCCTTCTCCTTGACGATCTCAATGATCTCGTCTGCCGTCAGTTCTTCAAGCGGCTTGTTGGGAACGACGGACTCGTCGAGAACGTTCTTGCCGTCGTTTTTGATGACGACGCTCATGACGCCGGGACCCTTGTTGGGATGCGTGTGCGGCTCAACCGCCACAACGGTGCCGCTGACGCTGGAATGAACGGGCGCGCTGATAAAGCCCGCCTGCTCGCCGATCAGCTGACCAACCTTCACATAGTCGCCGGGATTCACGACCGGATTGGCGGGCGCGCCGATGTGCATCGCCAGAGGAATAATGACCGTATCGGGCTCGGGGAACTTCTGGAGCGCCAGATGCTCGGTGTAGCCCTTGTTCTCGGTCGGATGGACGCCGCCGTAGAAGCCCTCGTACCGTCTGGCACGCGCCTCGGCGACATACGCCTTGATTTCTTCGACCTTCACGGCGGAGTAATCGCGCAGCTGCACGGGCTCGTCCAAAAATTCCTTGCTGCGGCCCTGCTTTTCCAGCCTCTGATAGATCTTTTCCCATGCACAGTCCTTTTTGGGATCGATCTCGCACTTGCCGTTCTTCGCGCCGCCGCACTGACCGTTGACCAGGCTCTTCGAGCAGTCCACGATGGGACAGATGCCGCCTGTGACGTTCAAATAACACTGCGCGCAGGCGCCGCAGGTCTTCTTCGTCAGCGCCATGCCGTGGTGACCCACATAGTTCAGAGAATTGGTCGCGGTAAACGTCGGGACCTTTTCCAGATCAGCCACCGTCTGCACGCCAAGTCCGCAGGAAATCACCACGACGTTCTGTGTTTCTTCGGGGACGATTCCGGCGAGCTTCTTCTCGGTCTGCACCTTGTTGCAAAGGAAATCAATGTTCACCGAACCGGTGATGTGCTTGCCCTGCGCTTCGGCAAGGTCCATAAGACATCGGCACTCCGGCTCCTGTGTGGTTTCGAATTCCTTGAAGCACTTGTTGCAGGCGACGACAAAGAAGTTATCCTTCCCTGCCAGCAGGTCTTTCAGCTCTTCTTCGCTCTTTAAGACATACTTGGTATAATCCACAAAATATCACCCTCTTACTCATTTGTTCTTCGTTTGAAACAAACGATTTCCAGATTGATTATAGCATACATTCCGGAAAAGTCCAGTATTGCCGAGCGAATCTTTTTGATTGCCGGTATTTTTCGTTCATATTGGTTAGATTCGATTAACATTTATGTGGAATATTTCCAGCCCCTTCTGCGCGGAAAAACAGCGGAGCCGAAGCCCCGCCGTTTCAAAATCATTCTGTTTTGGGACCCGCACCCGGTTTTCCGGCTGGCTTCGTTTCTATTTTACCGGTCCAGCTCCAGTCGCATCAGCACAAGCGCCTGCCAGCCGCGCCGGGAGCGGAAGCCTCTCGGGTTGCGCCCGTATTCCCGGAAGCCTGCCGCTTCATACAGCCGGACCGCCGCCGCGTTTTCCGCAACCACCTCCAGCTCCAGCTGCAAAAAGCCCGCCTGCTTCGCGCACTCGATGCACGCAAGCGTCAGCGCCTTGCCGATGCCGTTGCCCCAGTACGCCTTTTCAATGGCAATGCCGAAGTCCGCGCGGTGGCGGATTTTTTCCTTGCCGCCGATCGGTTCGATTCCGGCGCTCCCAACGATCTTTCCGTCCACAAACGCGCCGATTTCGATGGCGTTTGCGCTTTCCTCGCGCGCCTTCAGAAATTCTGCTTCATCCGTTTCGGTAAACGAATTTTCCTCCGGATAGGTCAGCAAGCAGTCCGTTTCCGCATGCGTGAGTTTGAAGCAGCGCAGCGCCTCCGCCGCATCCTGCTCGCCCGCGCCGCGCAAAAGGCACTTCGTGCCGTCCTTCAAAATCACTTCCTTCTGATATTTCACAGGAATCTTTCCTCGCTTTCTGATTCTTCCCTCTGCATCCGGCTGAGCGCGACGGCAATCGCGTTCACGATCATCGACGCGGCAAGCGCCGCCGCAATTAAAAGCCGGTACTCCCGCCCGAGCAGCACCGCGACCGCCGCCAGAATCACGCAGCACACGCTCAATGCGCCGAGCGCCAGCAGCCGAATCCGGCGGATTTTCTCCTCAGCAATACTCTTCATAAACGCCCTCCTCGGCGCTCCAGCAGTGGATTTCCTCCGGCATCAGCAGCAGCGCCATCACATACGCAAAAATTCCCAATCCATGCACCAGGCACAGCGCCGCAAATGCGAGCCGCACCAGCATCGCATCCACGCCGAACCGCGCGCCGATTCCCGCGCACACGCCGCAGATCATCCGGCCCTTCCAGGACCGGCACAGTCTTCTCTTCATTTCCATATCCTCCGTCTGTGTCGTATGGGCTATATTTTACAGAAGAAGGGCATGGCGCGATAGGCAGGTTTTGGGGTCAAATGTGTCACGATTCTAGGGTGTATCAGCCGGCGCTTACGGCTGCACCTCAAAGTCGCGGCGATACTGGCTCGGCGTCGCGCCCTCGGCTTTCTTGAACGCCTTGGTGAACACGCGGTAGTCCGTATAGCCCGATTTTTCCGCCACCTCGGCAATCGGAAGGTCTGTGGAGACGAGCAGCTTCTTTGCCCGCTCCATGCGGATGTTCGTCAGATAGTTCAAGAAATTTACGCCGATTTCGCTCTTGAACAGCTGGCTGATGTACGCCGCGCTCAGATGAAACGTGTCAGCAAGCAGGCTCAAGCTGACCTCCTCCTGCAAATGCTCCTGCAAATACCGCGTGAGCTGCAAAATCGTCCTGCCCTGCTCCTGTTCGTCTGCGCGCGCCGCACCGCGCTCGAAAAGAGAAATCCGCAGATGGTCGATGCAGGCGCCGAATTCCTCATAGTCGACGGGCTTGAGCAGATAGTCGGTGATCTGCAGCTTCAGCGCCTCCCGGCAGTAGGAAAAATCGTCGTAGCCCGAGACAATTACAAACGCGATGTTCTCATTTCGCATGCGCGCAATCTGGATGACCTTGATTCCGTTCATGATCGGAATGTTGATGTCCATGATCACGATATCGGGCTGCAATTGCTCAATCTGGCTGAGCGCCTGCACGCCGTCCGCCGCCTCGCCCACGACCTCACAGCCATGCGCCTGCCAGTCAAACAGGCGCTTGAAGCCCTCGCGAATCATAATCTCGTCGTCTACCAGCAGCACCCGCAGCAGCTTCATTCCGATACCCCCTGTCTCCACGGGAGCGTGATTCTCGCCGTCACGCCGCCCAGCTCATTTTCCTCGTAGCTCAGACCGTATGCCTTGCCGCACAGCAGCTTGATGCGCTTTTGCACATTCAGAACGCCGATACTGTTTCCCGTGAGCTTCGGCTCCCAGGTCACATAGTGGCGGAGCATGTCGTCGATTTTCTGCTTTTTGCCCTCGGCAAAGCCGCTGCCGGAATCTTCAACCAGAAGCGTCAGGCACTCGCCCTTCTTTTCCGCCGCAACATGCAGCTCCCCGCAGTAGCCCCTGTTTTTAAGCCCGTGCAGCAGGCTGTTTTCCACCAGCGGCTGTAAAATGAAGTTCGGCACCTGCGCCTCATACAGCTCCGGCGCAACGTCGACGCTGCATTTGAGCTTCGGATAGCGCACGCACATCAAATCCAGATACGCCTCGATCAGCTCCAGCTCCTCGTCCAGCGTCACCATGCTCCGGTCCACCTTCACGCTGTGCCGGAAGAAGCTGACCAGCCGCATCAGAAGCTGCGCCACCTTTTCGTCTCCGTTCAGCTGCGCCTGAATGCGGATGGTATCGAGCGTGTTGTAAAGAAAATGCGGATTCACCTGACTTTTGAGATACAGCATCGACATCTTCTGCTCCGTCAGCTCCGAGCGCAGAATGTCCGGGTTTTCCAGCGTCAGATAAAATGCCAGCGTCATCAGCGTGATGCCCATGCCGCTGATGAGCCATGTCGGGTGCAGTCCCTGCAGCAGACTGACGCTCAATTCAATCCCCAGCGCCGCGCCGATGGCAAAGCGCTTTTTGGCGTGGATGCTTTTCCAGTTTCCCGCGAGCAGTCCCACGCACAGCAGCAGGTAAAATGCCACGCTGACGTAGCAGACATCCGCATGAATTCCGTCGGAATAATTGCCGAGCGGCGTCTGCGCATAATGGACCGGCAGCACCAGCACACCGACCTCCGCAGCGGCAAGGAACACGCGCGCCGCTATATCCAGCCTGCGCGGCTTTCCGGTCTCCTCCTCCACCAGAATTGCAATGTACTGATAAAAAAGAAACACCACCAGCACCATCGTGCCGACAAACACGCGGTGCAGCGCGTCGTTCAGAAGCCGCGGCACCGTGTCCAGATGATTTACCGTGTAGAGCGTCAATGCGTCAAACACCAGATGCACCAGCGCCGCCGCCAGCAGTACCGAAAACGTGCGGTGCAGCGCCGTCTGCGTCCGCTCGGCGGAATAATAGATATACGCCACAAAGCCCAGCACCAGAATCAGCGCGATTTCCATACGCAGCATTGCGTTTCACCCGCCCTTCGTCTTCAGTCCTCAAACCATGCAATCGCCCGTACCGGCGCGCCGTCGCTGTTTTCCAGCTTCATCGGCAGGCACGCAAACCAGAACGGCTCCGTCCCGCACAGCTCCAGGTTCTTGAGGTTTTCGATGTTCACGATGTCCTTCCGCGCAAACAGCGCCTTGTGGCGCGCCAGATTTTCATCGGCAATCGGGTCAAGCCCGATGACATCAAAACCGATGCCCTTGTAATTACCGCGCAGGATATGCTGCAAGACCTCCTCGTCGATGCAGGGATAGTTGCCGAAATACGCCTCGGTTCCCCACCGCTTGTCCCAGCCGGTCGCAAACAGCAGAAAATCGACTGTGTCCGCCTTGCCGCCGTATTTTAAAAGCTCCTGCATGCCGATTGCCTCGCCCTCGCGCAGGTGTGTGCAGTCGATCACAAGCGCCTTTCCGAGAAACTGACCGGCCGGAAACGCATCGAGCGTCGTCCTGCCCGCGAACAGGTGCGCCGGCGGGTCCATGTGCGTACCGGTGTGGGAGTAAAACGAGACCAGCGTTTCTTTGAAGCCGTTTTCCTCGTAGCTGTTCGCTGGCAGCAGCTTCGGCGTGCCCGTGCCGGGATAGACCGGCATGTCCTCTTTGATCGTGTGTGTCAGATCAATCACGCGCATAGAATTCCGTCCCCTTTTCCGTTTTCTGTTTTCTCCATTCTACACGCTCCGCATCCAAAAGAAAACCCCCGCCGCAAATTTACCCCGTTTTCCCGCCCGCGCGTCATTTGTAGTTGAAAAGCCGCGCGCCGCTTGCTTTTCCATCCTAATAGTTAAGTTGCTCCACGCCTTTATCACAGCATCGGGCGTGTAGTTTAAGGTCATAATCGATATTTCCGAGCGCCGAGCCAGTTTCGGCTCTGTTTAGGGAAGCTCTGATTAAATCAGCGGCTGTGGACGGCGAAAGATTGTTTGTCAAGACAAGATTTGAAAAACGAAGGAATACTGTATGTGCCCGCATCCGTAAGACGCCTTCGGAGTCAACGGCTGCGACATATTTCTCGTTTTTTCAAACCGCAGGATTGGCGGAAAGATCCGTCGTCCGCAGTCAGGGGATTTATTCAGAGGTTCCTTAGGGTGTATCTGAAAACTCCCGATGTGACCGGCAGCGAGGA
>CALERM010000167.1 GCA_937907715.1 uncultured Clostridia bacterium | reverse complement strand
ACAACCGCTGCAAGATCTGCGGCCGTCCCCATGCGTACCTGCGTGACTACGGCGTGTGCCGTATCTGCTTCCGCGAGCTGGCGTACAAAGGTCAGATCCCCGGAGTTAGAAAGGCATCTTGGTGAATCTTTCCGCGCAATGCGGCGTTGCGCCGCCTTGACGTACAGAATGTACGCCTGCGGCGGCGCGCCTTGTCTTGCACGAAAATCTTCACCAATCTGCCCTCTGAATTACGAGGGTAGAAAAGAACTTCGCCAATCTGCCCTCAGAAGTACGAGAGGGTTGAAGAAAGCCCTTGAAAGTCTTTGAGGGTAGATGAAAACTCGCCGAAAGGCGAGGGGAGGCATTGCCTCCCATGAAATTCTGTTATCGCCAGGGCGGCGGACACGCCGCCCTCCAACGATAAAAATACGGATGACGAAAGGTCACGGTTAATTGGGTGTTCCCTAGTAACCGATGATTCGATCGGCAAGAGCCGTCAGCGAGAGATTTTGGCTCAAATGAAAGTTTGAAAAATGCAGGAATACTTTGTGTATTTCGCGTTTTTCAAACTGCACAGTTGGGACAAAAGATCCGCTGATGGTCGCAGACGATCGGATCGGCGGTTACTCTGGACGCAGCGTATAAATTAGTCGTGATACCTCGCCACCGGAACCGCTTTTGCGGTAACTTCAAACTAGGAGGATAAACAAATGCAAATCACCGATCCCGTTGCTGATATGCTGACCCGTATTCGGAACGCAAACACAGCAAAGCACGAGAAAGTCGATGTGCCGGCTTCCAATCTGAAGAAGTCCATCGCACAGATCCTGCTCGACGAGGGCTACATCAAGTCCTATGAGATCGTCGAGGACGGCACGCAGGGTATCATCCGCATCCAGCTTAAGTACCTGGCAGGCAAGGAGAAGGTCATCAGCGGTCTGCGCCGCGTGTCCAAGCCCGGTCTGCGTGTGTACGCCGGTGCCGACGAGCTGCCGAAGGTCCTCAAGGGTCTCGGTATCGCCATCATTTCCACTTCCAAGGGCGTTATGACCGACAAGGCTGCGCGTGCAAACCATGTCGGCGGCGAAGTCCTGGCGTTTGTATGGTAAGGAGGGTATTGAACAATGTCTAGAATTGGTAGAATGCCCATTACCGTTCCCGCGGGCGTTGAGGTCACCATTGCCGAGGGCAATGTCGTGACCGTCAAGGGTCCGAAGGGCACGCTGACGCAGGCGATGCGTCCTGAAATGATCATCAAGCACGAGGGTGCCGTCATCACGGTCGAGCGTCCCTCGGAAGACAAGCTGCACAAGAGCCTCCATGGTCTGACTCGCTCGCTGGTGCATGACATGGTCGTCGGTGTGACGGAAGGCTTCAAGAAGGAGCTGGACATCAACGGCGTCGGCTACAAGGCAAGCAAAGAGGGCAACAAGCTCGTGATGAACCTCGGCTACTCCCATCTGGTCACGATGGAAGAGATCGACGGCATCACCATTGAAGTCCCCGCACCCAACAAGGTCATCATCCACGGCATCGACAAGCAGAAGGTCGGTCAGTATGCCGCGAACGTGAGAGCCAAGAGACCGCCTGAACCCTACAAGGGCAAGGGTATCAAATATACCACCGAGGTCATTCGCCATAAAGAAGGCAAGGCCGGCGGTAAGAAATAATTAGGAGGTGTGCCATCATGGTTAAAACGTTTGATAAAAATGCACAGCGCATGAAGCGCCACACCAGAGTGCGCGGCAAGATCTCCGGCACGCCCGAAAGACCTCGCCTGAATGTCTATCGCAGCAACGCGAACATCTACGCACAGGTCATTGACGACGTCAACGGCGTCACGCTGGTTTCCGCATCCACTCTTGACAAGGAATTCGAAGGCGCTGCCGGCAACAAGGAAGCTGCCCGCAAGGTCGGCAAGCTGGTTGCAGAGCGCGCCAAGGCAAAGGGCATCGACACTGTCGTGTTCGATCGTGGCGGTTATATCTATCACGGTCGTGTGGCAGAGCTTGCTGAGGGCGCCCGCGAAGGCGGCCTGGAATTCTGATCGGAGGAGGATAAACAATGGCTTACAATAGAGATAGAGCACCGAAGGAAGACAACGCTCCCGAGTTTATCGAGAAGGTCGTCTACCTCAACCGTGTTTCTAAGACCGTCAAAGGCGGTCGTGTCATGAAGTTCTCCGCGCTGGTCGTCGTTGGCGACGGCAAGGGTACTGTCGGCTACGGTCTGGGCAAGGCTGCCGAAGTTTCCGAAGCGATCCTCAAGGGCATCGCCGACGCGAAGAAGAACATGGTCAAGATCACCCTCGAAGGAACGACGATCCCGCATGACGTCATCGGCGCGTTCGGCGCCGGCCGCGTGATGCTCAAGCCCGCCCCCGAAGGCACCGGCATCATCGCCGGCGGCGCGGTCCGTGCGGTGATGGAGGCTGTCGGTATTTCCAACATTCGTGCAAAGTGCCTGCGCTCGAACAACCCGCAGAACGTC
>CALERM010000166.1 GCA_937907715.1 uncultured Clostridia bacterium | reverse complement strand
TGATAGAGATGGTGATGCGTGTTGATGAGCCCCGGATAGCAGAGCATGTGGCTTGCGTCGATGGTCTCGTCGGCGGTTTTGTCGAGTTTCGGACCGATGGAACGGATCACGCCGTCTTCTGCGTAGAGGTCGACGTTTTCATATACCCGGTCTTCATCGTCGCATGAGACAAGGCTTGCGATGTTTTTGATCAGAAGCGTCTTCATGTTTCCGTTCTCCTGTTTCGTTTTCGCGCAGAATCTGCGCAGCTATGCTTTTATTATATAGGACCTGACGATAATTGCAAGGCTTGCCTTTTCCGCTGCGGCATTTCCTTTTTCCTGTTTTGTGGCGGTGTCTCGAAGGAGCAAGCATTCTTCCTTTTTTCTTCCGTCTCCGGTTTTCCTGCAAAATCCTAACCGCCGGTTAATCGCAGCTGCGCCCGGGTGCATTTATAATATATATGTATTGCCCCCAAATTTTCTTTTGAGAGAGGAAACGTATATGAAAAAGAGCTTACGACTTTTTCCGCTTTGCCTGTTCCTGGCGCTCTGCGTGCTGCTTACCGGCTGCGCAGCACAAACCGAAGAGCCGGACCATTCCGCGCAGGATGTTCTCGATCTGAATGACACGGCGGACGAGCTTTCCGAAGACGACGGGCTCGACGACACGGCAGATGAGAGCTATCCCACCGAAGAAGATCTCGCCGCTTTTGCCGGGACCTACACCTGCCGCACACAGGGCGTAGAATGGAGCGATCTCGAGATCAATGACGACGGCAGCTGGACGCTCTACGGAACCGACGCCACGCTCACCGGCACGCTTGTCTACGAGCCAGAGTATGAGATGTACTATGCCTACAACGACGCCGACGATTCCGGCTGCCAGTTCAGCCTGGACGAATCCGGCGAAATTTACATAGGCGCTTACGGCTACTTTGTCCCCGTCGGCGCGCCCTCCAACGAGGATGCAGGCGGTGATGGCGAATACGTCGATTATGATGCGTCCGGTGAGGACACGGACAATTATGAGGACTATTACATTGACGGCGACTACCACGTCGATATCTCCAGCCTCGAGGGCTGCTGGTATTACGACGGTGATCTGTCCGCAGCCCGCTACATTCTCATCGACGCCTACGGCGAATGGTTCTATTACGCCCGAAACGAGGGCGACGCCGAAGCATCCCAGATCGACTGCGGCGATCTGCGCATTGCAGAGGGAGAAACCAGCACCTATTACGCCGATTCCGACTGGTATAGCAATGTGTCCTACCGGGTCTTCGAGTTCGATACCGGCGTTCTGACCTGGGACGAGGAGGGCATGTTCTACCGCATGGAGTGAGGCGCGCGGCGCAAGCTCCTCCGTCGGAACCATGTTTGCAGAAAAAACTGCATTCTTCCGTAAAACTTCTGGTTTCTTTCCACCATTCACACGTTTTTGCGCAGAATTCCACCGCAGGGGGATTGACTTTTTCGGGTCTTCTGAGTATACTGTAGTTCGATTTGAGAGATGCCTTTGGCATCGCCCTGTCATATCGAGATAGAAGGAAGATTCTTATGCCTCGTATTTGTCCGAAATGCGGCGCACAGATTCCGGCAGGCTCCGATTCCTGCCCGGTGTGTAAGCATGTGCCGGAGGACGATGTCCAGATTTATACGCCCCGCACGACCGCGCCCGTGCAGCCGAAAAATACAAAGCGCCGTATCCTTGCAGCCTCCCTGTGCGCGGCGGTTCTAGCAGGCGGCGGTCTGACGCTCTGGCGGCTCTCCCGGGAAAACACACCCGAGAAAACCGCTGAGAAATTCCGCGCAGCGCTTGCCGACGGCGATTTTGCGCGCCTCTGCTCGGTGGCAGAGCCGTCCGGCGAGGCTGATTTTACTGAGGAGTCTCTTGCGCCGATGTTCTCTCTTTACCGTGAGAGCGCAGCATTTCGTCAGCAGACGGCAGAGCTTGCCAGCACCGACTCGGCATGCCTGCATGTAGAAAAGCGCGGCGGCTTCCCGTTTGCAACCTACCGCGTGCGCATTGACCCCTGTTCCCTGAACGTTACCACCAACATCGCCGGCGCAAGCGTCAGCGCGGGAGACGAAGAAACCACAAGCGCTGCAACCGAGCTTTCCGAAGCGCTCGACGGCGCGGACTACACGCAGGACGCTCTGAACCTCGTCCGCTCGGAAGCATCGTTTGATGCGCTTCTTCCCGGGCTTTACGACGTGGAGGTGTCATATACCACCGCGTTCGGGCAGAGCTTTGACGCCACCGATACCGTCAGCCTCTTCCAGCCTGCGCAGGTCTCCCTCGACCTCGACTACACGAGTCTTTATGTCTGGAACAGTTCGAGCATGAGCGTGGATTTGTCCGTTGACGGTGATTACTGCACAACGCTCGCTGCGGGCGATTCTGTCCAGCTTGCGCCGCTGCATGAAGACTCGGTCGTCACCGCCAGCTGTACCACCGACGCAGGCGAAACGCTCACCATCAGCGTCACCG
>CALERM010000165.1 GCA_937907715.1 uncultured Clostridia bacterium | reverse complement strand
GGTCCGGCGGTTGCCAAGGCAGTCGCCGAGGCGGCCAGGGCTTCCGGTGTGGCAAGAATCTGACAAATTACAAACGGTTTTGAAACGGCGCAGCGTCTGCTGCGCCGTTTTTGCGTGCCGGAATGAGACTCGATACTGGAAATATACTGTATATCATGTTGACGAATTATCATTTGTTAATTACACAGGAGGCTTTTTGCGATAAAATAGAGAAAAAACATGGAAAGCGTGGAGAATTATGGACGAGGTTATGAAGCTTCTGGATTATCTGGAAATCCAATCGCCGCAGGCGCGCGAGACCTACGCACAGCTGGCGCAGCACAGGCATCTCAAACGGGGCGAGGTGCTTTACAAGGGCGGGGAAGACACGACGTTTCTGTATTTTCTGATCTCCGGCAGCCTGCGCGGCTATACCACCAATGCAGCCGGACGCGAATACACCGAGTGCCTGCTCTACCGCTACGGACATGCACACATCGGCGGCATCGGCATGGAGCAGGAACAGACGTTTCACCTCAATAAAAATCTCGAGGCATTGACGGAAACGGATCTCCTGTTTTTCGATGTCCGCCCGATTTTGCAGGAGCTTCCGAACTCCATCGAATTTCTGCGCGTGTACGCAAAAAAGCTCGAGGAGTCCTATGTGCAGATGTGGCAGGTGCGCGAGGTCATGCGCGAGAGCGCGGTTGTGCGCTGGCGCTGGTTTCAGAACACGTATCCGGATCTGCAAAACGTGATGCAGCTCAAGGATGTGGCGTCGTTTCTTGGTATGACGCCTGTGACGCTCAGCCGTATCCGGGCAAAGCAGTCGAAAGCGGAGAAAAAGCGGCGGATGGCAGAGCTTGAGCGCCAGATATCCGGGAATTGCAGGGGATACTTGACGGACAGAGAAAATGACGGTATAGTATAGCTGCTGTTAGAAAGCCTTTGTTCTAAAACGCGGATTTTAAAACGGACATAGGCTGATGCAGCCGGCGCTGGACGTCTATCCATACGAGGGCGCAAAGGTGCATCTGGCGCTGGACATTGAGAGCCACGTGCTCACACGGCAGGTTCTGGAGGTGATCGACCGCGCTGCGCCGGTTTCCAAACGAAAAAAGAAACTGCACTAAAACCAAATATGCAAGGATAAAAACGCAACGCACGCGATAACGCATGCCAGAGCCGGTAGGTAGCCCGACCGTCCCGCAGCTGCGGGGTAAGTAACCTGCCAGTCCTGGTTGTCCACTCCTTGCCGACTGACACAAGCAGGAGGACTGGACATGGAAGAACTGAAGCTCACGGTATACTTTGCCGACCCGTTCTGGGTCGGCGTCTTCGAGCGGACGCAAAACGGCGCGCTGTCCGCGTGCAAAATCACCTTTGGCGCGGAGCCGAAGGACTATGAGGTGCAGAGCTTTATTCTGCGACATTTTTACAAGCTGCGTTTTAGCCCCGCGCTTCCTGCCGTACAGCGGACGCAAAGCAGCAATCCCAAACGCCGTCAGCGGCAGGCACAGAGGCAGCTGAGCGGTGCAGGCACCGGCACAAAATCCATGCAGGCGCTTGCCGCGCAGCGCGAGCAGCTGAAAACAGAGCGTAAGCAGCAAAGCCGCACCCAGCAGGAAGCGGAGCAGCAGCGCCGCTTTGCCCTGAAACAGCAAAAGAAGCTCGAAAAGCACAAGGGACATTGACAAAACGCAGCGCCGCAGGACAACCGGAACAGGCGCAGGAGAATAGATGCTGACCTATCACAAAACGACCGAGGAAGAAAAAGAAATCATTACCGCATGGCAGTACGCGGGGCAGTACGCGATTTATAACACCACGCCATACGCCGAGCAGAAAAAGCGGGGCGTTGGCTTTGCCAATCCAAAGAACAACTTCTATTCTTTTTTTGACGAGGGTGCGCTGGTTGGGTTTATCAATCTGTATGAAGAGCCAACCGAAGTTTTCTTTGGCATCGGCGTCCGTCCGGATCTGTGCGGCAGGGGATATGGGCAGCAGATGACAAAGGCGGCGTGTGCATTGTCCAGCAGCCTGTTTCCGGGAAAGCGGCTGTATCTGGAGGTCAGAACGTGGAACGCCCGAGCTGTCCGGTGCTATGAAAAGGTGGGCTTTCACATCGTGGGCGAGCCGATTCGCCAGACAACCTCGGCGGGCGACGGCGTATTTTATCATATGGTTCGGGATGTTTCAAAAACCTCTGCATGACAAGCGCATGCAGAGGTTTTTCGTTGGATGGCGCA
>CALERM010000164.1 GCA_937907715.1 uncultured Clostridia bacterium | reverse complement strand
GACACGCTGATGCGTGTCTTTTCTTTTTTTCACGCGCCAGAACGAAAGCCGGAGGTGGTCTGCCTCCGGCTCAGACTGTCGAAAAAACTTTCAGAGTAAGGATTACGGAAAGGAAGATAGTGTGAAAGAAACCCATCAGGGGTGTCTTTCGCGTTCAATCAAACAGTTTTTCAAACTTCTTAAAAGTTTGAAAAACTGCCGCAGCGTGTCAAAAAGACCTTTTTGACACGCTGCGCCGGAGGCAATTTGCCTCCGGCTTTTGACGGTTAAAACAGGGTAATCTGGCTGGTTTCCGGGAGGCCTCCAAACGCGCCGGCTGCCTTGAGGTTTTCAATGTGCGTCTTCGAAACCTTCGGGCAGGCAAGAGAAAATTCCTCGATGGACAAAAACGTCTTGCCCTCGCGCCCGTCCATGATGTCCCAGGCGGCGGTTTCGCCGAGACCTGAAACCGAGACAAACGGCGGAAGAAGCTTGCCGTCTTCGATCACAAAGTGCGTTGCATGCGAGCGGTAGAGGTCGATGGGGGCAAACGAAAACCCGCGCAGATAAAATTCGTAGCAGACCTCCAGCGTGGTAAACAGATCGTCGTCCTTTGCCGTGGCGTCCTCCGCCTCGTCAATCTCCTGAAGCTTCTGCTTGACCAGCTCGATGCCGTGGGTCATCATCGCCGCGTCAAAGCCGCCTTTCTGGCTTCTGCGGTAAAAATACGCGGCGTAGAACGCCAGAGGCTCATGGACCTTGAACCACGCAATGCGGAACGCCATCATGACATACGCTGTGGCATGTGCCTTCGGGAAGAGGTATTTGATCTTTTTGCATGAGCCGATGTACCAGTCCGGTACGCCTGCCGC
Organism: uncultured Clostridia bacterium; assembly: GCA_937907715.1. GTDB lineage: Bacteria > Bacillota > Clostridia > Oscillospirales > Oscillospiraceae > CAG-170. The sequence continues at coordinate 6,654 of CALERM010000164.1, read as the reverse complement.
TTTCATTTCATCCTCTGCGCCATCGGGAAGACCGCGCCCTTTTCGGACGGCCTCCATGATCTTGAACGAGCGCTTTTCAGGCATACCGCATTTGATTAAGTATAGCATGATATCGTCGCGGCAGCCGATGGCGTCGTTGACGGAGGCGGTCTTGGACAAAATCAGATCGCGCGCGTTGCCGAGCCACACGTCCGTGCCGTGCGAGAAGCCCGAGAGGCGAATGAGCGTGTCGAACTTCGTCGGCTGCGTCTCCTGAAGCATGCCGCGGGTAAAGCCGGTGCCGAACTCGGGAATCGCGCATGAGCCGACGGGACCGAGGATTGGGTCATTTTCAAAGCCGAGGACCTTGCTGGAGGTGAAGATGGACATCGTGTCCTTATCATCCAGGGGGATTTTCTGCGCGTCCACGCCGGTGAGGTCTTCGAGCATGCGGATCATGGTCGGGTCATCGTGACCGAGCATGTCGAGCTTCAGAAGATTCTCTTCCATCGAGTGGTATTCAAAGTGCGTCGTAATCCACTCGGAGTCCTTATCGTCCGCCGGGTGCTGGACAGGGCAGAAGTCCCAGATTTCGTTTTCCTGCGGAATGACGACAAGACCGCCCGGATGCTGACCGGTGGTGCGCTTGACGTCGACGCAGCCGGCAGCCAGCCGATTTTCCTCTGCCTTGCTGACGGTCATGTCGCGCTCGGAGAGGTATTTTTTGACGTAGCCGTAAGCGGTTTTCTCGGCGACGGTGCCGATGGTTCCGGCGCGGAAGACGTGGTCGGAGCCGAACATCTCGACGCAGTAGGCGTGTGCCCGCGCCTGATATTCGCCGGAGAAGTTGAGGTCGATATCGGGGACCTTGTCGCCGCCGAAGCCGAGGAAGGTTTCAAACGGAATATTGAACCCGTCCTTATCGAGCTGCGCGCCGCACTTCGGGCACACGGCGTCGGGAAGGTCTGCGCCGCAGGCGCAGTCGTCCGGGACCTCGAAGGTGGTAAACTGGCAGTTGGGACACCGGTAGTGCGGCGGGAAGGAGTTGACCTCGGTGATGCCGGACATGAACGCGACGATCGAAGAGCCGACCGAGCCACGCGAGCCGACCAGGTACCCATGCTCCAGCGAGTTCTGGACCAGCTTCTGCGCCGACATGTAAATGACGTCGTAGTGGCACGAGATAATATCGTGCATCTCGGTGTCCACGCGCTTTTGAATCAGCTCCGGCGGGTTTTCGCCGTAGAGCCGGTGGAGCTTTCCGTAGACGAGCGCCTTGAGGTCTTCGACGGAGTTTTCAATCTTCGGGGCAAACAGGTTGTGCGGCACCGGACGGACCGTCTCGCACCAGTCGGCGATCATGTTGGTGTTTTTAACCACGACCTCATACGCCTTTTCTGCGCCGAGATAGGAAAACTCTTCGAGCATCTCGTCGGTCGTTTTGAAGTAGATCGGAAGCGGCTTGTCCGCGTCGGGCATCTGCTTCGTCGCCAGCAGGATGTGGCGGTAAATTTCGTCCTCGGGGTCGAGGAAATGCACGTCCCCGGTGGCAACGACGGGCTTTCCCAGCTCGTCTCCGAGCCTGACAATCGTGCGGTTGAAGCTTCGCAGCTCCTCCTCGTCCTCCGCCATACCCTTTTCCAGCATGAAGCGGTTGTTGCAGATGGGCTGAATCTCCAGATAGTCGTAGAACGCCGCAATCCGCTTGAGCTCTGCCCAGCTCTTGTGGTTTACGACCGCCTGGAACAGCTCTCCTGCTTCGCACGCAGAGCCGATGATCAAGCCCTCGCGCCAGCGCAAAAGCTCGGACTTCGGCATGATGGGCACGCGTTTGAAGTATTTGAGGTTGCCGTAGGAAATGAGCCGGTAGAGGTTGCGAAGACCGATGGAGTTTTTCGCCAGAACAATGATGTGCTTGGCGCGCCGGTCAAAAATCCGACCGCCCGCGCGAAGCTCCGCCATGCGGGGATTGACGGCGGACAGGGTGTGGATGCCCTGCTCACCGAGCATTTTCCAGAAACGCATCATCAGGTAGCCGCAGGTGATGGCGTCGTCGGAGGCACGGTGGTGATTGAATTCCGGCAGACTCAGGGCGTCGGCGACAATGTTGAGCTTATATTTGCCCAGGTCCGGCATCAGGTTCTGCGCCAGAATGAGCGTGTCGACATAGGTCGGCTGGAACGGGAGCTTCCATCGCTCGCACGCGGCGGTGATGAAGCCGATGTCAAAATCTGCGTTGTGCGCGCAGAGCGGTCTGCCGCCCGCAAAGTCCAGAAATTTCGGCAGCACCTCTTCGATGGACGGCGCGCCCTCCAGCATCTGGTCGGTGATGCCGGTCAGCTCGATGATTTTGGGAAGAAGCTTGCGCCCGGGGGCGACAAAGGTCTGGAAGGTATCGATCACCTGATCGCGCTTCATGATTGCCGCGCCGATTTCAATGATCATGTCGTGCTGAGACGATAAACCGGTCGTCTCCAGGTCAAAGGCGACGTACTCGTCGTCGAAGCTTGCATCCAGACTGCCGTGGACGGCGATACGGTCGTCGACATCGTTGACGTAGTAGCCCTCGCAGCCGTAGAGAATCTTGATGTTTTTCGCCGAATGCATCGCGTTCGGGAACGACTGCGCGCCGCCGTGGTCGGTGATGGCAATCGCCCTGTGTCCCCAGCTCTCGGCGCGCTTGATGACGTTCCGGTCCGCGCCTGCCTTCGGGAAGACGGAGGTCAGCGCGTCCATGGAGGACATGTTGGTGTGCAGATGCAGCTCCACGCGCTTTTCCGGCGCCGTGTCGGTCCGGACGGGCGCGGCGATTTTTACAATCGCGTTCGGCTGCATGACCATTTCGTTGTCGTACCGGTCAAAGGTCATTTTGCCCTGAATTTTGACCCACATGCCGGGGGAAATGCCGGAGAGAATCGGCTTTGCCTTGTCGTTCTCCATGAACTGATTGATGCGCACGGAGCTGGTGTAGTCGGTCACGTCGAAGCTCACGACCCAGGCGCTGCGCTTTTTGAGCTCCTTGTGGTTGACGGCGAAGACCTTGCCGGCGACGACCACACGGTACATATCGAGGTTCAGGTCCTTCATCTTTACGACCTCGCCGCCGAACGGACGACCGAAGATCATGTCGCCCGAGGGAGCCTGCGCGGCGGAAGCGGACGAAGAAGACTTTTTTGCCGCTTCCTTGACCTGTACGGCAGGCGCCTGCGCCATTGCCTCGCGGCGGATTCTTGCCGTCTCGTCAAAGAGCGCTCGACCCTCCAGGGCGCTGTGCGCTGTAATTTCAATCTCCGGCGCAACGCCGAAGCGCAGCTTGAGAAAATTCTGCGCCTTCGGAATGTGAGCCTCCAGCTCTGCTTTACCGTTGGCAGGAAGATCGATGGAGAGCTTGCTGCCGGTCAGCTCGTACTTTGCTCCGGCGAGGCTTCCTGCGGCGGGGGAGTAGGCGCGGATGAAGACCTGCGCGAGATCGCGGAAATCCATCTGCGACAGAAGCGTTTCGGGAAAATGCAGGTGCAGCTCGGCGTGCTTGAGACCATACTGCGCGGTGAGCGCGGCTTGCAGCGCCTGCTCGTCTTTTTGCGTGAGATAGGTTTCGCTGAACAGCCACAGCGCGAGACAGCGATCCTCGCGCGAAAGCTCGGCATGCTCAATGACAAGCGTGTCGAGCTTTCCGGAAAGATCTTCGCCCGGTATGAAATTGCAGAAAAGATGGTCAAACGGAAGATTCTGCATGGTTGCTCCTTCTATAAACTGACAAAAAAGCGGACGCTTTCTTGCCGGGGAGATTGCGCCCTGCGGGGCGAAACTCTGCGAGGCTATAACGTGTCGATGTAGGAAAGAAGGGCGGCAAGCAGCTCATCGTAGGGAAGCTTTTGAATCATCTGTCCCTTGGCAAAGAGCATGCCGACGCCGTCGCCGCCGGCAATTCCGACGTCTGCTTCGCGCGCCTCGCCGGGACCGTTGACCACGCAGCCCATGACCGCGACGGTGATGGGCTTTTTGCAGTTTCTGAGCGCGGCTTCCACGCGGGAGGCAAGCGAAATGAGATCGATGCGCGTCCTGCCGCAGGTGGGGCAGGCGACAATGTTGACGCCGTCATGGCGAAGCCCGGCTGCCTTTAAAATGTCGTGCGCGGCGTAGACCTCGCGCACCGGGTCGGCGGTCAGGGAGACGCGGATGGTGTCTCCGATGCCCATGCACAAAAGCCCACCGATGCCCATGGCGGATTTGATCACGCCCATGTGTTCGGTGCCGGTTTCGGTCACGCCGACGTGCAGGGGGTAGTCAGACTGCGCGGAGAAAAGCTGGTACGCCTTCATCATCAGAGGCACTGAGCTTGATTTCATCGACACGCAGATATCGTCGAAGCCGAATTTTTCCAGCAGCCGGATGTGGGAAAAGGCGCTCTCGACCAGCGCCTCCGGCGTGGGGTGCCCGTATTTCTGAAGCAGGTCCTTTTCCAGACTCCCGCCGTTGACGCCGATGCGGATCGGGATATGATGCGCCCGGCAGCAGTCGGCGACCGCCCTGACCCGGTCCTCTGAGCCGATGTTTCCGGGGTTGATGCGGATTTTGGCAGCGCCCGCCTCGGCGGCAAGGATGGCAAGACGATAGTCAAAGTGAATGTCGGCAACTAAGGGCAGGGGAGAAGCGTCGCAGAGCTTGCCGAAGGCGGCTGCCGCTTCCTGGTCATAGACGGCAAGGCGCGCAATCTCGCACCCGGCGGCAGCCAGCTCCCGGATTTGCCGCAGGGAGCCTTCAACATCCGTCGTGCGGGTGTTGAGCATCGACTGGATGGAAACCGGCGCGCCGCCTCCGATTTTTACCGGACCGACGGTAATTTGTTTTGTCATTTGTATCACCTGCTATGTGAAAAGTTTCCAGATATCCTTGAAGGTTACAAACGCCATGAAGCTCAGCAGCAGCACCATACCGGCTGCGTGGATATACGCTTCATATTTGGCGGGAATTTTCTTTTTGGTGACGGCGGTGAAGAGGGTGTTCACCAGCAGCAGGAAGATGCGCCCGCCGTCCAGCGCGGGCAGCGGCAGCATGTTCATGACGGCGAGGTTGATGGCAATGAACGCGCCGAGATAGGCGACGCTCTCCAGACCGTCGCGCACGGTTTCCGCCTGACTGCCGACCTCGGAGATGGTCGAGACGATGCCGACCGGACCGGACATATCGTTCACAGAGACAAGTCCGGACAGAAGGTCCTGCAAGCTCATCCAGACCATGCGTGCAAAGTCCAGACTCGTGTACCAGCTGTATTTGAGGCAGGTTCCGAAGCTGCCCGGCACAGAGCCGAAGTACAGCCCGTATTTGTATTCCTGCACGCCGTCCACGTCGTAGAGCTGCGGCTTCATAGAGAAATCCGGAAGCTCAACCAGCTCGCCGTTTCGCTTTACCACGACGTCATAGACGCCGGTTTTGTTGCGCGAGAGAAGCGTGCCGACGTCGGAATAGAGATACACGCGCCGCCCGTCGATTTTGTAAAGCTCGTCTCCGACCTGCAAGCCGTCGGAAGCCTCCAGCGGGCAGCCTTCAAAAAAGTCCGTGATGATGGGCGCAGAGTAAGAGCTTGCGCCGGTGTAGAGAAGGACGATGGCAAGAAAGCCCGCCAGATAGTTCATGAACGAGCCGGCAGCCAGGATGATGAGCCTGCGCCACCAGCTTTTCTGCGGAAATGCCCTGGGATTGTCGGACTCCTCGTCTTCGCCTTCCATCGCGCAGAAGCCGCCGATGGGAATGGCGCGCAAAGAATAGGTCGTCTCGCCCTTTTTCTTCTGCCAGAGGACAGGACCCATGCAGATGGCAAACTCGTTGACCTGCACATCCAGAAGCTTTGCGGAGACAAAATGCCCCAGCTCATGGATGAAGATCAGAAAGCCGAACATCAGAATTGCGATCAGAATATACATAAAAACAGCATCACCTGCAACTATAAAATGCGAAATTAAGCCCGGAAGCTTGCCCGGACCAGTTCGCGCGCGGCTTTGTCGGCAGCAAGAATGTCCCGCAGCGCGGGCTTTTCCACCGACGGCAGCTCCATTGCGCGCGCGACCAGCTCGGAAATGTCGTAAAAGCCGATTTTGTCCTGTAAATAAAGGGCGACGGCTTCCTCGTTTGCCGCGTTCATGGCGGCGCAGACCGTGCCGCCGCGCTTTGCCGCCTGCTTTGCAAGCCGGAAGCAGTCGAAGGTATCCTCGTCAATCTCTGCAAACGTCAATGGCGGGCAGGACAGAAGGTCCAGCGCGGGCGCGGGAGTTTCCTTCCGCTCTGGATAGGTCAAAGCGAGGGAAATGGGAATGCGCATATCGGGCGCGCCGAGCTGCGCCATCACCGCGCCGTCTTTGAACTCCACCATCGAATGGACGATCGACTGGCGGTGAATGAGAGCCGTGACCTGCTCCAGAGGAAGATCATACAGGCGCATCGCTTCGATGATCTCCAGCCCCTTGTTCATGAGCGTCGCGCAGTCGACGGTGATTTTGGGTCCCATTTTCCAGTTCGGATGGCGCAGGGCGTCTTCCTTTCTCATGCCGGAAAGCTGCGCGCGGTCCATGCCGTAAAACGGACCGCCCGAGCAGGTGAGAAGCAGGCGTTTGATCTGCGACTTGTCGTGGTTTCCCATCAGACACTGGAAAATTGCCGAATGCTCGGAGTCAACGG
>CALERM010000163.1 GCA_937907715.1 uncultured Clostridia bacterium | reverse complement strand
GCCGGATGGCTGCCCTTGAAGCAGCAGCAGACCATGCAGAACACGCAGCCGAGCGTCACTGCGTTCCAGTTCGCGCCGATGAGCGTGTAGTAAAGGACGATGAAAAGTCCGTAGACGCCGAGGTTCAGAACCGCAGTTTCAAAGCCATACTTCGCGCCGTAGTCTGCGCCGAAGCCGGTGTCCTTCAGAAGCTGTCCGTATTTCCTGCCGCCGCCGAGCCAGAGACCCAGCGCGATGGCAAGCAGAAAGACGACCGCGCAGAACGTGTAGCACAGCGCCGGGAACGAATCGCCGGTGCCTACGCCCGCTGCCTCGGGAAGCACGCCGCCCAGCACCTTATACAGCAGCGCCCGCAGGAAAAATGCCGTCAGACCCATCGGAAGCGCCGCAGAGTACAGGCAGTAGCCCTTGTGGACATTCGGGCTGTGCGCAAGTCCTGCCGGCAGGATAAAGCCCACGCATGCGCAGACGACCAGTGCCAGCACAAAGCTGCCGAATGTTGCGCCGTGCATTTCCGCGCCGGGATAGCGCAGAAGAAGGTCGGTCGCCAGCGGGCAGAGACCTGTTGCGAAGAGCATCGCGTTGGCAAGACTCCCGAGCGGCTTTTTCTTCACGAGGCTGTACAGCGCGACGCCTGCGAACAGGAACCACACGTTCAGAATCGTGATGCCCCAGAAGCTGAAGCCTGCCGTCAGGAAAAACGCCAGGACGCTCAAGCCGTCGGGCTTTGCGCCGGGCAGCGTATACAGCAGGCTGCAGATCAGACAGATCAGAAATACGTTCAAAAAGGTCGCGGCAAAGCCGCCGTAGCTCGCGTCAAAAAAGCTCTTGGTGAGCTGCGCGGGCTGGGTGCAGAGCTGGGCGAGGTTTGCCAGAAGCTCCTGCAGACCTGTGCCGGAGTCGATCATGCAGACGACCGTGGCAATGGCGCACAGCGCCGTAAAAAGACCGAACAGACGGCGGATTGCGCCTGCCGGCTCTTTAAATTGTTCTTTCACAAGCTCTTCTTCCTTTCCGGTAAAAGTCTGCCGCCGGAAAAGCGGTCCGGCGGCAGATGGAATGCATCAGAATTTACAGCGTGCGCTCGGCTGCCTCGACGACATGACCGATCAGCACCGACGTTGTGACGGAGCCGACACCGCCGGGAACCGGGGTGATCGCGCCGACAATCGGCTCAACCTCGGAGAAGACTGCGTCGCCCGCGATGGCGCCCTTGCCGCCCTTGGCGTTGACCTTCTCGGGGTCCCAGTTGATGGAGACGTCGATGACGACCTGGTTTTCGGAGACGTAGTCCTTCGTCAGGCTGTTGAGAACGCCCGCGGCGGAGACCAGAATGTCTGCCTTGCGCGCGATACCGGCGACGTCCACGGTCTTGGTGTGGCACATGGTGACGGTTGCGTTCTTTGCCAGGAGCATCATTGCCGCAGGCTTACCGACGACGAGGGAGCGGCCGATGACGACGGCGTTCTTGCCCTTGCAGTCAATGCCGTAGTAGTCCAGAATTTCCATGCAGGCCTGCGGCGTGCAGGGCGCGAAGCCCAGCTTCTTGCCGG